>NZ_LIRG01000228.1:4804-5001 GCF_001419695.1 Streptomyces prasinopilosus | reverse complement strand
GGTGAGGACCGCGAGCACCCCGCTCAGCCGCGCGGAGCCGTCGGCGGCGGGGTCGGGCCCGGTCAGCCCTTCCAGGGCCTGCACGTCCAGGACCGGGTCGAGGCCGAGCCGGTCCGCGAAGGTGTGCAGGGCCTCCTCCATGCCGGCCGGCGTGCCGTCGGCCAGCCACACGTAGCCGACCGGGCGGCGGAAGCCGG
>NZ_LIRG01000228.1:0-4765 GCF_001419695.1 Streptomyces prasinopilosus | reverse complement strand
GGCGGGGGCGACGGAGCCGGGCTCCGCACGGCACAGCAGCAGGGCTCCCGATGCGGGACGGGTCCGGCCGGTGACCTGGGATGATTCCGTCGACATACTCACACCGTAGGACAATTCACCCCTGATGCACGGCGGCCGTTCACCGGAACGAGTGTCTTGACTTTCATCGTCCGCGATATATCGTGAATTACGTGAGACGCGATATGGCGCGTCGGGGCGCTCGTGACCACGGCACGCCGCTACGGCGTGCTGCCATGGCACGTGGTGGGGCACCGCATTCCTGGCCCCTCGTCCCCCGCCCCGCCGTTTCGCCCTCCGGCAGTCAGACATCCGGCAGCCCGGCCCAGGAGGTTCCACCATGTTCGAAAGGTCCGTCTCGGGGCCCGAGAAGCTCACTTTCGACGACCCAGTGACCGAGCTCCACGTCCGCATCGTCAACGGAACGGTGAACGTGGTGGGCACGGACGAGGGTTCCGCCCGGCTGGAGGTCTCCGAGATCGAGGGACCGCCCCTGGTGGTGACCCGGCGGGACGGCGTCCTGACCGTGGCCTACGAGGACCTGCCCTGGAAGGGCTTCCTCAAGTGGCTGGACCGCAAGGGCTGGCGCCGCAGCGCGGTGGTCTCCCTGGCCGTTCCGGCGCGGACGCGGGTCGAGGTGGGCGTGGTCGGTGCCGGTGCCGTCGTCTCCGGGGTCAAGGGGCCGGCCGTGCTGAGGGGCGTCACGGGCGACGCGACCCTGGTCGCCCTCTCCGGCCCGGTCCGCGCGGACACGGTGTCCGGGAACGTGGAGGCCCAGTCCGTCACCGGCGACCTCCGGTTCAACTCCGTCTCCGGCGACCTCACCGTGGTCGACGGCTCCGGCTCCGCCGTGCGTGCCGACTCGGTCAGCGGCTCCATGATCGTGGACCTCGCTCCCGACGGCCCCACCGACATCCGGCTGACCAGCGTTTCCGGTGAGATCGCGATACGGCTGCCCGATCCGGCGGATGCCGAGGTCGAGGCCAACACGGCGAGCGGCGCCGTCTCCAACGCCTTCGACGGTCTGCGGGTGCACGGCCAGTGGGGCGCCCACAAGATCACCGGCCGGCTGGGCGCGGGCACCGGCAGGCTGCGGGCCACCACCGTCTCCGGCTCCATCGCCCTGCTGCGCCGCCCGTCCCACGAGGAGGAGGGCGGGTCGTGGGACGTGCCGCCCGCCGCCGGAGGCGGACCGGACACGCCCGCGGGCGGACCCGCGGACCCGGGCGGTCCCGGGAGCGGGGCGCGGGACGACTCGGAGGACCCTTCCGTCCCCGTTGCGGATCCCGGCTCCACCGATGCCGCACCCGGCTCCCCCTCCGACGGTTCCCCCTCCGCCGGCCCCACCGACAAGAAGGTGCTCTGACATGCCTCCCGTCTTCGCCCACGGACGCCTCCGCCTGTACCTGCTGAAGCTGCTGGACGAGGCCCCGCGCCACGGCTACGAGGTGATCCGCCTGCTCGAGGAGCGCTTCCAGGGGCTGTACGCACCGTCGGCCGGCACGGTCTACCCGCGCCTGGCCAAGCTGGAGGCGGAGGGCCTGGTCACCCACACCACCGAGGGCGGCCGCAAGGTGTACTCGATCACGGACGCCGGCCGTGCCGAACTGGCCGACCGCAGCGGTGAGCTGGTCGACCTGGAACTGGAGATCCGGGAGTCGGTCGCCGAACTGGCCGCCGAGATCCAGGCCGACGTCCGCGGCGCGGCGGGCGATCTGCGCCGCGAGATGCGCGCCGCCGCGGGCCGGGCCCGCAAGGGCGGCCACGGCGCGGGGACGGCGGACGGAGCCGGCCCGGACACGGGCGGTTCCGCGGACGCCGGGGAGAGGGACGCCTGGCAGGCCGCGAAGGAGGAAATGCGCCGCGCCAAGCAGGAGTGGAAGGAACAGGCCCGGCGTGCGAAGGACGAGAGCCGCCGCGCCCGCGACGAGGCGCAGCGTGCCCGCCGTCAGGCCGAGGAGGCCCAGGACCGGGCCGCCGCCCAGGCCCAGGAGGAGGTGCAGCGCATCGCCCGGCGGGTCCAGGAACAGGTGCAGGACCACTTCTCCCGGGGCGACTGGCCGACGGGCCTGCGCGAGGGTCTGAGCGAGCTGGTCAAGGAGGTGGGTGAATTCGGCTTCGGCAAGGACTTCGGCTTCGGCCGTACCGGCGCGGAGAGCGCCGCCCCGAAGTCCGGGCCGTCGTACTCCCACACGCCGGAGGACTTCCCCGCCGACTACACGCCGGCCTGGGCGCACGAGGGCGCCACGGACACCACCGGCGACCCCGCCCGCGACCTGGACCGCCTGCTGGACCGCTTCCGGGACGACATCCGCGACGCGACCCGGGACCACGGCATCACCCCGGACCAGCTCCGCGAAGCCCGCCGTCACCTGTCCACGGCCGCGGCCCGGATCGGGGCCCTCCTGCACACCCCGAAGCCCTGACGGGAAGTCACCGCCGGCGAGCCGGCCGGGACATCGCCGGGGCCCGGCCGGACGCGGTCGGTCCCGGCCGGGGCCCGGCCGGACGCGGTCGGTCCCGGCCGGGTTCCGGCCGGTCCGGTTCCGCCCTTTCCGGTCTGCGCGCGCCCCGGACCCCCTCGGCCTTCGCGCGGGGGCACACCCCGGCCGGCTCCGTGATACCCCTTCACCCGTCACCGCCCGTCCACCGGCGGGAAGGTGACGGCCGGGCACGTGCCGGCTCCCGGACACTCGGCCGGGCCCCGGCAGGACACCCGGCCCGGCCGCGTCCGCTCTCGGCCGGTCCGCGCCCGGGCCGCCGGCCCCGCGGTCCTCTCAGCCCGCCTTGGCCTCCCCGTCTCCGTACAGGACCCTCGTCAGGGAGGCGTACGTGACGCCGTGATCCGCGAGGACTTCCGACGGGACCCCGGGGCGGACGGTCAGGGCCAGCAGGAGGTGCTCGTCACCGATGTGGCGGTCGCGTCGGCCGGTGGCGACCCGCAGGGCGCCCGTCAGGACGTCCTTGGCCTCCCGGGTGAAGGGCCGGTGCCCCGAACGCCACCGGCCGGCGCTCCTCTCGTCGCGGGACAGGGCCCCGGGTCCGTGCGCGTCCTCCACCCGGGCGACGATCTCCGTGACGTCGATGCCGAGCCCGGCCAGCGCGTCGGTCTCGGCCCGGGTCAGCCCGGCCCGCCGCCGCGCCTCCCCCACCGCGGCCCGCACCGAGTCCCGCCGCCCGGCGAGCCCGAGAGCCTCCAGTGCGCACGCGCC
Source organism: Streptomyces prasinopilosus (assembly GCF_001419695.1). GTDB lineage: Bacteria > Actinomycetota > Actinomycetes > Streptomycetales > Streptomycetaceae > Streptomyces > Streptomyces prasinopilosus. Next base: position 1,535 of record NZ_LIRG01000228.1, on the reverse strand, counting down.
CCGGCCGCCCTCCCGGACGGTCAGCGCCAGCAGGAGGTGGTCGGCGTCGACGTACCGCGCCCCCTCCTCCTCGGCCTGCGCGACCGCCCCCTTCACCACGGCGCGGGCTTCCTTCGTGAACCGCTCGAACATCAACGCCTCCCGTACTTCTTGTGCACGGCCTGCCTGCTCACTCCGAGCTCGTTGGCGATCTCCTGCCACGACCAGCCGTGGTGGCGCGCGTTGCGCACCTGTACGGCCTCCAGTTGCTCCAACAGCCTGCGCAGCGCGGCGACGGCCTGCAGGCCGATCCGCGGATCACGGTCGCCCGCCCGCTCGGCGAGATCGGTTGCCTCGGTCATGCTGTCAACGTACGTTGACAATCACCGGACGTCAACCCCGGTTGACATGCCGACGGCCGGCCCGGAAGCCGGGCCGGCCGTGGGAGATCCCGCCGGAAGCGGCGGGACGCGAGGGGGAAGCGGAGTGGTGCGGGGCCGCCCGGTCACGGACCGGTGAGGACGATCTTCCCGAACTGTCCGCCCGCCTCCATCCGCTCGAACCCTTCCCGGGCCCGGTCCATGGGCAGCACCTCGTCGATGACGGGCCGCACCCCGGTGGCGGCGCAGAAGGCGAGCAGGTCCTCCAGTTCGTCCTTGCCGCCCATCGTCGACCCGACGACCTTGAGCTCCAGGAAGAAGATCCGGGTCAGCTCGGCGTGCGAGGGCCGGTCGCCGCTGGTGGCCCCGGAGATCACCAGCGTGCCGCCGGGCCGCAGCGACTTCACCGAGTGGGACCAGGTCGCGGCCCCCACCGTCTCGATGACCGCGTCGACCCGCTGCGGCAGCCGCGCCCCGGGCTCCACCGCCTCCACCGCCCCCAGCTCCAGGGCCCGCTTCCGCTTCGCCTCGTCCCGGCTGGTGGCGAACACCCGCAGGCCCGCGGCCCGGCCCAGCACGATCGCGGCGGTGGCGACGCCCCCGCCGGCGCCCTGCACCAGGACGGAGTCGCCGGGCCGCACCCCGGCGTTGGTGAACAGCATCCGGTACGCGGTCAGCCAGGCCGTGGGCAGGCAGGCCGCCTCCTCGAAGGACAGCTCCTTCGGCTTGGGCAGGACGTTCCAGGTGGGCACGGCGACCTGCTCGGCGAACGTGCCCGGGTAGCGCTCCGTCAGGATCGACCGGGGCTCCCGGGGGCCCACCCCGTGGCCGGTCTGTCCGATCACGGAGTGCAGGACGACCTCGTTGCCGTCCTCGTCGATCCCCGCGGCGTCGCAGCCGAGGATCATGGGCAGCCGGTCCTCCGGGAGGCCGACGCCCCGCAGGGACCACAGGTCATGGTGATTGAGGGAGGCGGCCTTCACGGTCACGGTGCTCCAGCCGGGCCGGGCCTCGGGAGCCGGGCGCTCCCCCAGCTCCAGACCGGAAAGCGGCTGGTCACGGTCGATTCGGGCGGCGTAGACAGCGAACATGGCCCCGACGATAGGTCGCCCGCCCCTCCGACGGAACAACGCGGCGCTGTGAGACACGCCTTCTTGCCACCGCGGCCCGGGACGG
>NZ_LIRG01000227.1 GCF_001419695.1 Streptomyces prasinopilosus | reverse complement strand
GGCCACGGGGGCTCGCCGGCAGCCGTCGCGCTCGCGGCCGGCGAGCCCCCGTGGCCCTTCCTGGTCAGCGGACTCGCCGTGGCCGTGACGGGCCTGGCGCTCAAGCGCCTGACGGGCGAGCGGCCCCCGCTGGACATCCGCGAGGGGTTCCTCGTGGTCGTCGCCGTCTGGCTGCTCGTGCCCGCGTTCGGCGCGCTGCCCTTCGTGCTCGGCCGGGTTCCGCAGCTCGATCACCCGGTCGACGCCTACTTCGAGGCGATGTCGGGGTTCACCGCCACCGGCGCGACCGTCCTGACCGACGTGGACGCACTCGGGCCCGGCATGCTGTTCTGGCGTCAGCTCACCCACTGGCTGGGCGGCCTGGGCATCATCGTGCTCGCGCTCGCGGTGCTGCCGCGGCTGCGCATCGGCGGACGCGAACTCCTGCGCTCCGAGCTGCCGGGGCCGGTCGAGATGGAGTCGCTCGGCGCGACCGTCCGCGGGACCGCCCGACGGCTCTGGAAGGTCTACCTCGCGGTGACGGCGGCCGGCGTCCTGGCCCTGGCCTGTCTGGGGTGGAGCGGGCTGGACCCGCGGATGGGCCTCTTCAACGCGTTCTCCTACGCGACGTCCGCCGTGTCCCTGGGCGGGTTCACCCCGGAGGCCGACTCGGCCCGGGGTCTCGCGCCGGTGACGCAGTGGGTGCTGTGCGGGCTGATGGTGGTGGCCGGGGTGAACCTGCTGCGGCTGTACCACCTCGTCGTGCTGCGCCGGTTCCGGGTCGTGTCCCGCGACGAGGAACTGCGCCTGTACCTCGTCCTGCTGGCCGTGAGCACGTGCGTCGTGGGGGTCGAGTTGTTCGCCGACGGCACGGTGGACGGGCTCGGCGGCGTCCGGCACGCGGCCTTCCAGACGGTCTCGGTGATGACCACCACCGGTTTCGCGACACTGGACTGGTCGACCTGGGGCACGCTCGCGACGCTCACCCTGCTGGCACTGATGTTCACGGGGGCCTGCGCCGGGTCGGCGAGCGGCTCGATCAAGGTCGTCCGCCATCTCATCCTCTTCCGCTTCACCCGCCACGAGCTGGAACAGGCCGTTCACCCCCACGCCGTCCTCCCCGTGCGGGTGAGCGGCCGCGTGGTCGACGAGCCCGCGCTCCGCTCGGCGCTCGTGTTCGCCCTCCTCTACCTGCTCGCCCTCGCGCTCGGGACGCTCGGCCTCGCCCTCGACGCCGAGACGGGCACGACCGGGGCCGGCGCGTTCACCGTGCTCGGCGCCGCCGCGGCCTGCCTCGGCAACGTCGGTCCCGCGTTCGGCGAAGTAGGACCGTTCGGCTCCTACGCGCCGCTCGGGCACCTGTCGAAGGGGATCCTCACCGCTCTGATGCTCCTCGGCCGCATCGAGATCGTCCCCCTGGCGGTCCTGCTCCGCCGCGGCTACTGGCGCGCGTAGGCGACGACCGGCGGCGCGGGAGACGGCCACCGGCGCGCGGGAGACGGGGCGGATCGTCCCGCCGTCCCGTGCGCGGGACGGGCGACTCCGGTGACGGCCCGGTCCCGGCCGGCCCTCTTCTGCCGCTCGCCGCCGCTCGCCGCCGGGCGGGTGTCGTGGGTGACGGGTGTCCCCGCGGGCCCGGTGACGGGCCGGCACCCGTCACCGGGGCAGGGGGACGGGCCGGTACCCGGCGCGTCGCGCGACCGGGCGGGAAGGCTGGGATGCTGGGGGGAGGGAGCGCTGCCCGTGACGTGGTACCGACGGATGGGGGCGGTGAGCACCGTGCCTGAAACCCACGGGAACGCTCGAGAACCGGTCGTTCCCGCTGTTCCCTCTGTTCCCGTCGTTCCCACCGTTCCGTGCGCCGACCCCCTGGGGGAACCGTTCCTGCGCACCCGGTTCACCCTCCCCGTGCGGCCCGCCACGTTCCTGCGGCGGCAGCGGCTCGTCGACCACCTCGACCAGGCCCTCGGAACGCCGTTGACGCTGATCAACGGGGCGGCCGGGGCCGGCAAGACCCTGCTGGCCGCCGACTGGGCCGCCGGACTGCGGCCGCCGGTCGCCTGGCTCACCGTCGAAGCGGGGGACCGCCGTCCCGGGGTGTTCTGGGCGTACGTCCTCCAGAGCCTGCGTGCCTGCGGCGCACCGGCGTCCGACGCGGTCGGAGCCCCTGTGGACGCCTCCGGGACGGACCGCGGGCTGCCGGCGGCCCTCGCCGCCGAACTGAGCGAACGCGAGCGGCCCGTGGTCCTCGTGCTCGACGAGTACGACTGCATGACCGCTCCGGAGGTCACGGAGCAACTGGCGTTCGTCCTGCGGCACGCCGGGCGGGGTCTGCGCCTCGTCCTCGTCACCCGCACCGAACCGCTGCTTCCGCTGCACCGTTACCGCGCGGCCGGCGAACTGACGGAGATCCGCGCCGCCGAACTGGCCTTCACCCCCGAGGAGGCAGTCGCCCTGCTGGAACTGCACGGTCTGAGCCTTCCGGTCGACGCCGCGCGGGCCCTGGTGGACCGCACCCGGGGCTGGGCCGCCGGCCTGCGCCTGTCCGCCCTGGCCGCCCGGGAGAGCGCCGACCCCGAGCTCTACCTGAAGGAGTTCGAGGCGGACCGCAGCACGGTCGCGGACTTCCTGCTGGCCGAGGTCCTCAGGGGCCGGACGCCGGAGGAGCAGGACCTCCTGCTGCGCGTGAGCGTCCTGAACCGCTTCTGCCCCGCGCTGGCCGACGCGCTGACCCTCCGGACCGATGCCGCGCCCCTCCTCGCCGGACTGCACCGCGAGAACGCGTTCGTCGAGCACCTCGGACACTCGTGGTACCGGCTCCACCCGCTGTTCGGGGAGATACTCCGGGCCCACCTGCGGGTGCGCCTGCCCGGGCTGGAGCCGGAACTGCACCGGCGGGCCGCACGGTGGCTGCGTCGTTCCGGGTTCCTGCCGGAGGCACTCGCCCACAGCGCCGCCGCGGACGACTGGGACTTCGCCGCCGGTGCCCTCGTGGACGACCTGGCCATCGGCCGGCTCTTCACCGGCCTGCGCTCGGACGACCTGGCCCAGTTGTTCTCCCCCATGGGGCCCGAGGCCGGGAGTCCCGCGGCGGATCTCGTGCGCGCCGCCCGCGCCCTGTCCCGGTACGACCTCGATCACGGTCGGGCGCACCTGCGCCACGCCGAGGAGCGACTGGCGGACGACACGTCCGGACCGGCGGACGACGCGCCCGGCCCGGCGGCCGCCCGGCTGAGCTGTGCGCTGCTCGAGGCCCTGGTCGCCCGGCTGACCGGATGTCCCCCGCGGGTCGAGGAGGCCGCCGAAGCGGCCGGGGAACTGCGGAGGCAGGTCCCGGCACACCTCCTGGACGAGCATCCCGAACTCACCGCCCTCCTGCTGACCCATCTGGGCTCGGCACGCCTGTGGGCCGGTCGTTTCGAGGACGCGCGTACCGTCCTGACCACCGTGGCCGGCACCCCCGGCGGAGCCTCCACCGTGCTGCTCCGGGAGGAGTCGATGGGTCACCTGGCCCTGCTCGACTACCTGAACGGCTGGCTCGGCCGGGCGGAGCGCAAGGCCCTGGCCGCGCTGTCCGAGGCGGAGCGGGCCGGCCCGCTCCGACCGTCCGGCTCCGGCTCCGGCTCCGGCTTCAGCTCCGGCTCCGGCTTCAGCTCCGGCTCCGGCTCCGGCTCCGGCATCGAACGGCTGGTGCTGGCCGCCGTGGCCGTCGACCGCCATGAACTGGGCCGGGCCCAGGCCCTCCTCGACGAGACGGCCCGGCTCCCCTCGGCGACGCGCGACCCGGTGACGGCGGCGGGGCGGGCCCTCGTCGCGGCCCGCCTCCTGCTGGCCAGGGGCAAGGCGCGGGCCGCCGTCGAGGCGGCGGACCCGGCCGTCCCCGCCGCCGTGGCCTCCCCCTGGGCGGCGAGCCGTGAAAGGCTCGTCGCCTCCGCCGCCCACCTGGCCGAAGGGCGGCCGGACAGAGCCGCCGAGGTGCTCCGGAACGTGCCCGGCGACCAGCCGGTGTGCGCGGTGGAGGCCGCGGCGCTCCAGGTCGCCGCGGGGCGCCCCGGGGACGCCGTCGACCTGCTCGACGGCATCCGCGCCGAGGTCCCGACCGGTCCGGCGGTGGCCGTGGGGGCAGCACTGGTCAGAGCCCGGGTCGCGCAGGAGGCGGGGGACACCGCCACCGCCCGCAGGCTCGTGGCACAGGCGCTCCTCGACGCCCGGCGGGAGCGGCTGCGGCGCCCGTTCCTCGATGCCGGGGCGTGGATCCGGCCCCTTCTGGCCACGGCTCCGTCGCGCGATCTGGCAGCGGGCTGGCTCACGGCCGGCCCGCCGCGGCGCGACGAGCGGTCCCGGCGCGGTGAGGGAGTCCGGCGCGGTGAGGGGGCCCGGCGCGGTGGGCCGCTCCGGCCGGAGCCGTCGCCCTCGCTGCTCGTCGCGCCGGAGCTGAGCGGACGTGAGCACGACGTCCTGGAGCGGCTGGCCCGGATGATGTCGGCCGAGGAGATAGCCGCCGACCTCTACCTGTCGGTGAACACGGTGAAGACCCACCTCAAGAGCGTCTACCGGAAGCTAGCGGTGAACCGGCGTGGCGAAGCGGTGCGCCGCGCGCGCGAACTGCGGCTGCTGTGAACGCGCGGTCGTGCGGGAGACCGGCGCCCCCACCCTCGCTGGCAGGACGCCACGGGGCCCGGCCCCTCCCCCGTGGCGGGTGAGGCACGGGGCGCGTGCTTCGGATGCGATGGGAGGGGAGGGGCGGCGGGACGTGCGCCGGCCCGCGACCCGGCCGGCCCACCGGCTGCCGGCGTACCGGCCGACTCGGCGAGGTGGACACCTTGAAGCACTGGCGGGCCCTGATCGTCCTCGGCACGGCCCAGTTCCTGATGGTCCTGGACACCTCCGTCATGAACGTCTCCATCAGCCAACTGGTCGAGGACTTCGACACCGAGGTGACCGCCATCCAGGCCGTCATCACGCTGTACGCGCTGGTGATGGCCGCCTTCATGCTCATCGGCGGCAGGCTCGGGGACATCCTGGGGCGCCGCCGCATGTTCCTCCTGGGGCTGGTCGTCTACGGCACGGGGTCGGCCCTGACCGCCGTGGCGCCCACGCTGTGGGTCCTCACCCTGGGCTGGTCCGTCGTCGAGGGGCTCGGAGCGGCCATGGTGCTGCCCGCCATGGCCGCCCTCATCGCGGAGTCGTACCAAGGGCGGGACCGGGCCGTCGCCTACGCGGTCGTCGGCGGGCTCGCCGGCGCGGGGATCGCGGTCGGCCCGTTGCTGGGCGGCTGGGCGACGACGTACCTGAGCTGGCGGCTGGTCTTCGCCGGGGAGGTCGTGGTCGTCGTGGTGGTCCTGCTGTGCCGCCGGGTGATCGCGACACCCGTCCCGGCCGGCCCGCGTCCCCGGCTGGACGGGGTCGGTGCGGTGCTCTCCGCGGCCGGACTGGGACTGGGCGTGCTCGGGGTGCTGCAGAGCAGCACCTGGGGATGGGTGCAGCCCCGCAACCCCCCCTTCACCGTCCTCGGCTTCGCCCCGACACTGTTCGTCGTCGGGGCCGGGGCGGCCCTCCTGGCCGCCTTCCGGCACTGGGAACGGCGGCGGGGCGACAAGGGCGCCGATCCCCTCGTCCACCTGTCCCTGCTGAGCAGGCCCGTGCTGCGGTCCGGCCTGATGACGCTGCTGGGCCAGAACCTCATCCTGCTGGGACTGTTCTTCACCATCCCGCTGTACCTGCAGGTGGTTCAGGGGTTCGACGCCTTCCAGACGGGGCTGCGCCTGCTCCCGGTGTCCGCCACCATGCTCGTGACCTCCCTGTGCGCGTCCTCGCTGGGGCCGGTGGTGGGGCCGCGCCGGGTGATCCGGGCGGCCCTGGTGATCCTGACGGCGGCCGTCGTGTGGCTGCTGGCCACCATCGACCCGGTCATCGACGACGCGCAGTTCGCCGGGGCCATGGCCCTGCTGGGCGTGGGCGTCGGCCTGCTCGCCTCGCAGCTGGGCAACGTCGTCCAGTCCGGCGTCGGCGACGGGGAACGCAGTGAGGCCGGAGGGCTCCAGTTCACGGCGCAGAACCTGGGTTCGGCGCTGGGCACCGCCCTCATCGGGTCGATCCTCATCGGGGCGCTGGCCCACGTCCTCACCACGCAGGTGGCGGACGACCCGCGCCTGTCGGAGGAGACGCGTGAGCAGGCCGGCGTCGCTCTCCAGGCCGGGATCACCTTCGTCCCCACCGATCAGGTGCGCTCGGCGGCCGAGCGTGCCGGGCTGCCGCCGGACGAGGCCGACGCCGTCGCGGACTCCTACGCCTCCGCGCAGTTGGACGGCCTGAAGGCGGCGATCCTGGCCACCGGCGGCGTCGCCCTCGCCGGCTTCCTGGTCACCCCGCATCTCCCGACCGCCCGGGAGATGCGGTCGCGGCAGCCGGACGCCGACGCTCCGGCCGGAGCGGCCGGAAAAACCGGAGCGGCCGGGGCGACCGGGGCGATGAGCTGAGTCCGGAAGGAGCCACCGGTGTCCAGAGCGAGAGCCGGCCCCCCGGCCACGGCCCGCGGAGCGCGCCGGGCCGAGTACCGGGCCCGCGCGGACTACACGGGCGGTGTCTACGGGTCCATGCTCGCCGCCTCCGTGGTGATCGGCGCCGGCTCCCTGGGCTCGTTCCCCCGCGCCGAGCTGGTGCTGTTGCTGCTGCTCACCGGCGTGGTGTTCTGGATCGCGCACGTGCACGCCCAGCTGTTCGGGGCCCGCCTGGCGCAGCAGACGCCCGACCGCCGGATCGTGCTGCGCGTGTGCCGCGACGAGTGGCCGATCGTCAAGGCCGCCGTCCCGCCGGCCGCCGCGGTGGCCGCCAGTCCGCTCCTGGGCCTGGACGTGCAGGGCGCCTTCTGGCTGGCCCTCTCCGTCGCTGTGGCCGGCCAGGTGGGCTGGTCCGTGGCCGCGGCGCTCCGCGCCGGTGCCACGCGGCGGCTCCTGGCCGTCACCGCGTCGGTCAACCTGCTGCTCGGCCTGCTGATCATCTCCTTCAAGATCGTCCTGAAGCACTGATCCGCGGCGTCCGTCGTCCGGCGGCGGGTCACCTCGTACAGGTGAGGCCCGCGACGGCACTGGGGGCGGACGATGACAGGGAAGGACGCCGTCCGCCTGTCCCGGGAGTCCGTGGGAGGACAGCTCGTGCGCTACGAGATCCGAGTCGAGGGGCACCTGTCGGAAACGCTGGCCGAGGCCTTCCCGGAGCTGGGTCACGTCGTGATGTCCGGCCAGACCGTCCTGTTCGGCCCCGTCGTGGACGAGGCGCACCTCTACGGGCTGCTGGCGCGCTGCCGGTCGCTGGGACTGCGGGTCGTGGAGATGCGGCAGCTGCCGGAGTGACGGGACCCGGCGGCGGGCGGCACCGGCCCGG
>NZ_LIRG01000226.1:169-15627 GCF_001419695.1 Streptomyces prasinopilosus | reverse complement strand
GACCCGGCGCAGCCCGGCGAGAGCAAGGCGGACCTGGCCCAGCGCCTGCTCGGCACCCAGCTCAGCGGGAACACCGCCGACCTGGTGGCCGGCATGGTGCGCTCCCGCTGGTCGCAGCCCCGCGACCTGGTGGACGCACTCGAAGAGCTGGCCGACCTCGCCGACCTCACCGCCGCGCAGAAGGCCGGCGCGCTCGACACCGTCGAGGACGAGCTGTTCCGGTTCGGCCGGATCGTCTCCGCGAACAACGAGCTGCGCGCCGCGCTGACCGACCGCAAGGCCACCGCCCCGGCCAAGAGCGGGCTGCTGCACAGCCTGCTCGGACGCAAGGCGAACGCGACCACCGAGCGTCTGGTGACGCGTCTGGTGAACGCGCCCCGTGGACGTAGCCTGGAAGCGGGACTCCAGTCCCTGTCCAAGCTCGCCGCGGAGCGCCGCAACCGCATGGTGGCCGTCGTCACCTCCGCGGTGCCGCTGAGTGACGTGCAGAAGCAGCGCCTCGGCGCCGGCCTCGCGAAGCTCTACGGCCGCACCATGCACCTCAACCTCGACGTCGACCCCTCGGTCCTCGGCGGGATCCGGGTGCAGGTCGGCGACGAGCTGATCAACGGCTCCCTCGCGGACCGGCTGGAGGACGCGAGCCGCCGACTGGCGGGCTAGCGCCCTCACGCGGCAGTCGCGGACGACGCGACGGGCGCGGCAACTTCACACGTAGTACGTACCTACGGCCCTGGTTGGGCCGTGCAGAGGATTCACCTCTTTCCGGGGGGAGTCCACATCCCCCCAAAGTGAAACTTCGGGCCCAACAAGGAGAGCAGGGAACTCAGATGGCGGAGCTCACGATCCGGCCGGAGGAGATCCGGGACGCGCTGGAGAACTTCGTCCAGTCGTACAAGCCGGACGCGGCCTCGCGCGAGGAAGTCGGCACGGTCACCGTCGCCGGCGACGGCATCGCCAAGGTCGAGGGACTTCCCTCGGCCATGGCCAACGAGCTGCTGAAGTTCGAGGACGGCACCCTCGGCCTCGCCCTCAACCTCGAGGAGCGCGAGATCGGTGCCGTCGTCCTCGGTGAGTTCAGCGGCATCGAGGAGGGCCAGCCGGTCGCCCGCACCGGCGAGGTCCTCTCCGTCGCCGTGGGCGAGGGCTACCTCGGCCGCGTGGTCGACCCGCTCGGCAACCCGATCGACGGCCTCGGCGAGATCGAGACCCAGGGCCGCCGCGCCCTCGAACTGCAGGCCCCCACGGTCATGCAGCGCAAGTCGGTGCACGAGCCGATGGAGACGGGCTACAAGGCCGTCGACGCCATGACCCCGGTCGGCCGCGGCCAGCGTCAGCTGATCATCGGCGACCGCGGCACCGGCAAGACCGCGCTGGCCGTGGACACGATCATCAACCAGCGTGACAACTGGCGCTCGGGCGACGTGAAGAAGCAGGTCCGCTGCATCTACGTCGCCATCGGCCAGAAGGGCTCCACCATCGCGTCGGTCCGCCGCGCGCTGGAGGAGAACGGCGCCCTGGAGTACACGACCATCGTCGCCGCCCCGGCGTCCGACCCGGCCGGCTTCAAGTACCTGGCGCCGTACACCGGTTCGGCCATCGGCCAGCAGTGGATGTACGAGGGCAAGCACGTCCTCATCATCTTCGACGACCTGTCGAAGCAGGCCGACGCCTACCGCGCCGTCTCCCTGCTGCTGCGCCGCCCGCCGGGCCGCGAGGCCTACCCGGGCGACGTCTTCTACCTGCACTCCCGTCTGCTGGAGCGCTGCGCCAAGCTCTCCGACGACATGGGTGCCGGCTCGATGACCGGTCTGCCGATCGTCGAGACCAAGGCGAACGACGTGTCGGCGTTCATCCCGACCAACGTCATCTCCATCACCGACGGCCAGTGCTTCCTGGAGTCCGACCTGTTCAACGCCGGCCAGCGTCCGGCCCTGAACGTCGGTATCTCGGTCTCCCGCGTCGGTGGCTCCGCCCAGCACAAGGCGATGAAGCAGGTCTCCGGCCGTCTGCGCGTGGACCTCGCCCAGTTCCGCGAGCTGGAGGCGTTCGCCGCCTTCGGTTCCGACCTGGACGCCGCGTCGAAGGCGCAGCTGGAGCGCGGCCAGCGCATGGTCGAGCTGCTGAAGCAGGACCAGTACCAGCCGATGGCCACCGAGGACCAGGTCGTCTCCGTCTGGGCCGGCACCACCGGCCGGATGGACGACGTGCCGGTCGCCGACATCCGCCGCTTCGAGAAGGAGCTGCTCGAGTACCTGCACCGCAGCGAGCAGGGCCTCATGACCTCCATCCGCGAGGGCGGCAAGATGTCGGACGACACCCTCCAGGCCGTGGGCGACGCGGTCGCGACGTTCAAGAAGCAGTTCGAGACGAGCGACGGCAAGCTGCTCGGCGAGGACGCTCCGGCCGCTGCCGCCAAGTGACGTTCAAGGAAGGGACCTGACTCATGGGAGCCCAGCTCCGGGTCTACAAGCGTCGCATCCGATCCGTCACCGCGACCAAGAAGATCACCAAGGCGATGGAGATGATCGCCGCCTCGCGCGTCGTCAAGGCGCAGCGCAAGGTGCGGTCCTCCACGCCGTACGCCGAGGAACTGACCCGCGCGGTCACGGCGGTCGGCACCGGTTCGGACGCCAAGCACCCGCTGACCACGGAGGCGGAGAACCCGACCCGTGTCGCGGTCCTGCTCCTCACGAGCGACCGCGGCCTGGCCGGCGCCTTCAACGCCAACGCGATCAAGGCCGCGGAGCAGCTGACCGCGCGCCTCGAGGGCGAGGGCAAGGAGGTCGACACGTACATCGTCGGCCGCCGGGGCCTGGCGCACTACAACTTCCGCGAGCGCAAGGTCGCGGAGTCGTTCGCCGGCTTCACCGACGAGCCCACGTACGCGGACGCCAAGAAGGTCGCGGCTCCGCTGATCGAGGCCATCGAGAAGGAGACGGCGGACGGCGGTGTGGACGAACTCCACATCGTCTACACCGAGTTCGTCTCGATGATGACGCAGACCGCGGTCGGCTCCCGGATGCTTCCGCTCCGCCTCGAGGAGGCCGCGGAGGAGACGTCGTCCACCAAGGGCGAGGTCCTTCCGCTGTACGACTTCGAGCCCTCGGCGGAGGACGTCCTCGACGCCCTGCTGCCGCGCTACGTGGAGAGCCGCATCTACAACGCGCTGCTCCAGTCGGCCGCTTCGAAGCACGCCGCCACGCGGCGCGCGATGAAGTCGGCCACCGACAACGCGGGCGAGCTGATCAACACGCTCTCCCGTCTTGCCAACGCGGCCCGCCAGGCCGAAATCACCCAGGAAATCAGCGAGATCGTCGGTGGCGCAGGCGCTCTGGCCGACGCAAACGCGGGGAGTGACAATTAATGACCACCACTGTTGAGACCGCGACGGCCACGGGCCGTGTCGCCCGGGTCATCGGCCCGGTCGTCGACGTGGAGTTCCCCGTCGACGCGATGCCGGAGATCTACAACGCCCTGCACGTCGAGGTCGCCGACCCGGCGAACGCGGGCGAGCTCAAGACGCTGACGCTCGAGGTGGCCCAGCACCTGGGCAGCGGCCTGGTCCGCACCATCTCCATGCAGCCCACCGACGGCCTGGTCCGCCAGGCCGCGGTGACCGACACGGGCTCGGCCATCTCCGTCCCCGTCGGCGACTTCACCAAGGGCAAGGTGTTCAACACCCTCGGTGAGGTGCTGAACAGCGACGAGTCCTACACGGGCGAGCGCTGGCCGATCCACCGCAAGGCGCCGAACTTCGACGAGCTCGAGTCGAAGACCGAGATGTTCGAGACCGGCGTCAAGGTCATCGACCTGCTCACCCCGTACGTCAAGGGCGGCAAGATCGGCCTGTTCGGCGGTGCCGGCGTCGGCAAGACGGTGCTCATCCAGGAGATGATCTACCGCGTCGCCAACAACCACGACGGTGTGTCCGTGTTCGCCGGTGTCGGCGAGCGCACCCGTGAGGGCAACGACCTCATCGACGAGATGAGCGAGTCGGGCGTCATCGACAAGACCGCGCTGGTCTTCGGCCAGATGGACGAGCCGCCGGGCACCCGTCTGCGCGTCGCGCTGGCCGGCCTCACCATGGCCGAGTACTTCCGCGACGTCCAGAAGCAGGACGTGCTGTTCTTCATCGACAACATCTTCCGCTTCACGCAGGCCGGTTCCGAGGTCTCGACCCTGCTCGGCCGCATGCCCTCCGCGGTGGGCTACCAGCCGAACCTGGCCGACGAGATGGGTCTCCTCCAGGAGCGCATCACCTCGACCCGCGGTCACTCGATCACCTCGATGCAGGCGATCTACGTCCCCGCGGACGACCTGACCGACCCGGCCCCGGCCACCACCTTCGCCCACCTCGACGCGACGACGGTGCTCTCCCGTCCGATCTCGGAGAAGGGCATCTACCCGGCCGTGGACCCGCTGGACTCCACGTCCCGCATCCTGGACCCGCGCTACATCGCGCAGGACCACTACGACGCGGCCATGCGGGTGAAGAACATCCTGCAGAAGTACAAGGACCTGCAGGACATCATCGCGATCCTCGGTATCGACGAGCTCGGCGAGGAGGACAAGCTCGCCGTCCACCGTGCCCGTCGCGTGGAGCGCTTCCTGTCCCAGAACACCCACGTCGCCAAGCAGTTCACCGGCGTGGACGGTTCGGACGTGCCGCTGGACGAGTCGATCGCCGCGTTCAACGCGATCTGCGACGGCGAGTACGACCACTTCCCGGAGCAGGCGTTCTTCATGTGCGGTGGCATCGAGGACCTGAAGAACAACGCCAAGGAGCTGGGCGTCTCCTGAGCCCCGTGCTCGAGTGACCGGATCGGGGGGCGGGGCACCGTCCCGCCCCCCGACCCACGCCCATTAGACTTGTAACCCACACCCGGCGGACCCGCCGGGTGGTGATCCGAGGAGCCACCTTGGCTGCTGAGCTGCACGTCGCGCTGGTCGCGGCCGACCGAGAGGTCTGGTCCGGCAAGGCCACCCTGGTCGTCGCGCGCACCACGTCCGGCGACATCGGCGTCATGCCCGGTCACCAGCCGCTGCTCGGTGTGCTGGAGTCGGGCCCGGTGACCATCCGCACGAGCGAGGGCGGGACGGTCGTCGCCGCGGTGCACGGCGGTTTCATCTCGTTCGCGGACGACAAGCTGTCGCTGCTGGCGGAGGTCGCCGAGCTGTCGGACGAGATCGACGTCCAGCGCGCGGAGCGGGCGCGTGAGCGCGCGAAGTCGGAGGACGACAACCCGGCGGAGCGTCGCGCGGACGTCCGACTGCGTGCGGTGACGACGGGGCGCTGAACGACCGAGGCACCTTCCGGGCCGTCCAGGACCCGGGGGAGCCGTACGATGACGTCACTCAGCCGCGGCTGGGACCGGAGCGATCCGGACCCGGTCGCGGCTGAGGCAGATCTGGATGATTTTTCCGTTCCGTTACCTAGGAGACGAGGAGGTCGGTGTCGATGGTCCTCGCTCTGACTGTGTGCGGAAGTGTCGTGGCTCTCGTAGTGGTGGGACTCTTCGTCTTCGGCCTGCGCCGCCGCCTCATCCAGCGTTCCGGCGGAACCTTCGACTGCAGCCTGCGCTGGGACGCCCCGGAGCCGGGCGACTCCGGCGGCAAGGGCTGGGCGTACGGGGTGGCACGTTACAACGGCGACCGGGTGGAGTGGTTCCGCGTCTTCTCCTACGCGCCGCGTCCGCGCCGCGTCCTGGAGCGCTCCTCGATCGAGGTGGCCGGCCGCCGGGTGCCCGAGGGCGAGGAGGAGCTGGCGCTGCTGTCGGACGCGGTGATCCTCGCCTGTCTGCACCGGGGCAGGCGGCTGGAGCTCGCGATGAGCGACGACGCGCTGACCGGCTTCCTCGCCTGGCTGGAAGCGGCCCCGCCGGGACAGAGGGTGAACGTCGCGTAGAGCGACGTCCGAGGTCGCTTCCCCCGGCGGCGGAGTCGTCGGGGGAGGGTGCACGTCGCGTGGCCGGGTGCCGAAGACGCGTGTGCTCCCCCGGACGGGGTCCGGGGGAGCACACGCGTCTTCGGGCCGGTGGACTACCTCAGGCCGCTGTCGATGGCGGTGGCCAGCTCGCCGTTCGCGGTGTCACCGCTGAACTCCCAGAAGAAGGCACCTCCCAGGCCCTGGCCCTTGGCCCAGTTCATCTTGCCCGCGATGGTGGCGGGGGTGTCGTAGGACCACCAGTTGGTGCCGCAGTGGGCGTACGCCGTGCCGGCGACGGTGCCGGTGACCGGGCAGGAGTTCTTCAGGATCTTGTAGTCCTCGATGCCCGCCTCGTAGGCGCCCGGAGCCGCGCCGGTCGCCGATCCGCCCGGGGCGGACTGGGTGACGCCGGTCCAGCCGCGGCCGTAGAAGCCGATGCCGAGCAGCAGCTTCTTGGCGGGGACGCCCTTCGCCTTGAGCTTGGCGATCGCGGCGGCCGAGTTGAAGCCGTCCTGCGGGATGCCGTCGTACGAGGTCAGCGGCGAGTGCGGGGCGGTGGGGCCGTCCTTGTCGAAGGCGCCGAAGTAGTCGTACGTCATCACGTTGTACCAGTCGAGGTACTGGGCGGCGCCGCCGTAGTCGGCCGCGTCGATCTTGCCGCCCGAGGAGCCGTCCGCGGTGATCGCGGCGGTGACCAGGTAGTCCTTGCCGAACTCGGCGCGCAGGGCCTGGGAGAGGTTCCTGAAGGCCGCCGGACCGCTGGTGTCGCAGGTGAGGCCGCAGGCGTTCGGGTACTCCCAGTCGATGTCGATGCCGTCGAAGACGTCGGCCCAGCGCGGGTCCTCCACGACGGCCTTGCAGGACTTGGCGAAGGCGGCCGGGTTCTGCGCGGCCTGGCCGAAGCCGCCGGAGTAGGTCCAGCCGCCGAACGAGTACAGCACCTTGATGTGCGGGTACTTCGCCTTCAGCTGGCGCAGCTGGTTGAAGTTGCCGCGCAGCGGCTGGTCCCAGGTGTCGGCCTGACCGCTGACGGACTGGTCGGCGGTGTAGGCCTTGTCGGTGGCGGCGTAGGCGTCGTCGAGCTTGCACTCACCGTTGGTGACGTTGCCGAACGCGTAGTTGATGTGGGTGATCTTCGAGGCCGAGCCGGACGTCACCAGGTTCTTGACGTGGTAGTTGCGGCCGTAGACGCCCCACTCGGTGAAGTAGCCGAGCTTGACCTTGTCGCCGGGGGGCGGCGGTTCCTCGGTGCCGCCGGTGGTGCGCACCCGTACCGAGCCGCCGGCCGGGCCGGTCTGGTCGGCGGTGTCGCGGGCCCGCACGCTGTACGAGTAGTCGGTGCCCTTGGCGAGCCCGGTGTCCGTGTACGAGGTGCCGGTCACCGTGGCGACCCTGGCGCCGTCGCGCAGCACGTCGTAGTTCTTGATGCCCTTGTCGTCGGTGGCAGCGGACCAGGACAGCCGCACCGAGGTGTCGGTGACGTTCGAGGCGGTGGGGGTGCCGGGCGCGGAGGGGGCCTGGTCGCCGGGGACGGAGGTGCCGTCGCAGCTGCCGCCGTTGAGCTTGCAGCCGGTGGGGGAGCCGGTGCCGGAGCCGTTGAAGCCGAAGCTGACGGAGGCGCCGGGGGCGAGGGTGCCGTTCCAGGACTTGTTCTTGGCGGTCCAGTGGGTGCCGGAGGACGTCACGTCGGCGTCCCAGGAGGAGGTGACGGAGGTGCCGGAGGGGAAGTCCCACTCGACGGTCCACGCGTTCAGGGCGGTGGTGCCGGTGTTCTTCACCGTCCACTTGCCCTCGAAGCCGGAGCCCCAGTCCTGGGTCTTGGCGTAGGTGGCGGTGGCCGAGGTCGCGGCCTGGGCGGGGGTCGCGAGGGCGACGAGAGCGGAGAGGGGGAGGAGCAGGGTCGCGAACCCTGCCACAGCTCTGTGTCCGAAGCGCATACCGCGCCTCCTTTGAGGGGTGACGGATGTCGCCGTGGGCGTGACTGAGCCTTCACGCTCACGGTGCCGTGAGGATAGAAAGGTCTGGACCACGGGTCAATAGGTCTGGACCACCGGGCCGTCACGGCCCCTGGACACCCAACTCCTGCGCCAGCACCGCGGCTTGCACCCGGCTGCGCAGCCCCAGCTTCCCCAGCAGGCGGCTGACGTGCGTCTTCACCGTGGCCTCCGCCATGTCGAGGCGCTCGGCGACGCCGGCGTTGGACAGGCCCTCGCCGAGACAGGCCAGCACCTCCCGCTCGCGCCGGGTGAGGGAGTCCAGCACCGCCGGGTCGGCCGTGGGCGCGTGGGCGGGCTTCGCGGCGAACTCCGCGATCAGCCGCCGGGTGACGGCCGGCGCGACGATGCCCTCGCCGCGCGCCACCGTGCGCACGGCCTCGATGAGGTCCCCCGCCTCCGTGTTCTTCAGCAGGAACCCCGAGGCGCCCGCCCGCAGCGCCCCGAAGACGTACTCGTCGAGATCGAAGGTGGTCAGCACCAGCACGTCGGCGAGCCCTTCGGCGACCACCTGCCGGGTGGCCGCCACCCCGTCCAGACGGGGCATCTGCACGTCCATCAGCACCACGTCCGGCCGCAGCTCACGGGCGAGCGCCACCGCCCGCTCGCCGTCCGCCGCCTCGCCCGCCACCTCGATGTCGGGCGCACTGCGCAGGATCAGCACCAGTCCGGCACGGACGGCGGACTGGTCCTCGGCGACCAGGACGCGGATCATCAGGTGTCTCCTCGTGTGATGTCGGTGATCGGGAGGGTGGCGCGCACCACCCACAGCGTGCCCCGCGGACCGGCCTCGAACGTGCCGTCCAGCAGGGCCGTCCGCTCCCGCATGCCGACGAGGCCGGCCCCCGAACCCGGCGCGCGCGGGGTGTCCCGGCCGCCGTGGGGACTGGTCACCCGGATGTCCAGGGCATCGGCGGGCCGGCTCAGGCACACGGTGACCTTCCCCGGCGCGGCGTGCTTCAGCGCGTTGGTCAGCGACTCCTGCACGATCCTGTACGCGGCGAGTCCGACCGGCGCGGGGACGTCGCCGTACGCGGCGTCGAGGACGACGTCCAGTCCGTTGGCGCGGGCGCCCTCGACCAGGGCCCCGAGACCGTCGAGCGTGGGGGTCGCCGCCGGCTCCCGGTCGTCCTCCCCGTCACGCAGGATGCCGATGAGCCGTCGCATCTCGGCCAGTCCCTGCACGCTGTTCTCCCGGATCACGCCGAGCGCCTCCCTGGAGGTCGCGGGGTCGTCCAGGGAGAGGGCGGCCGTGGAGTGGATGGCGATCGCGGAGAGGTGGTTGGCGACCATGTCGTGCAGCTCGCGGGCCATGCGGGCGCGTTCCGCGGTCACCGCCTGGACACGGTCCATCTCCGCGAGCAGCGCGGTCTGTTCGGCCCGCAGCCGGGCGGCCTCGGCGGCGTCGCGGTGGTTGCGCACGATGAGGCCGGTCGACGCGGGCGTGAACGTCACGGCACCGGCGATCAGCCCGAGGAGCAGTGCCTCCGGCACCCGCCACACGGCGTACGGCACCAGGGTCGCGGCGATGGTCAGCACGCCGGTGATCCAGGGCAGGCGGCGGGCGGTGGCGGCCGTGCCGTACACGACGGCGGCGTACACCAGGTCCGTGTACATCACGATCGTGGCGACGCTGCCCCGGGTCACCACGTCCGCGGCCAGCGCCAGCGTGCCGACGGCCAGGGCGGTGCGCGGTGCGGTGCGGCGCAGCAGCTCGCAGCCGGCGACGACGAGGAGCGGCACGAGGAGCGGCCAGCGGCCGTCGAAGAGCACGGTCGGATCGTCGCCCGGTCTGACACCCAGCCCGAAGCCCCACAGCAGCAGCCCGCCGGCGAGTCCGGCGAGCGCGACCACCACGTCGAAGCGGGGCGGGCGGAGCGGTGGTACGGCCATGGCACCATCCAACACGCTGCGCGCACCCGGCGCCTGATTCCCACGGACGGTCCTGGACTGCATCTTTCGATGTACTGCGAGTTCGTCGGCGGCGACGACGCCCCGGGCGGATCCGGACGGGAGCCTGGAAGGGTGACCGAAGGGAGCGAACCGTGATCGTCGCCTTGATCGCCGCCTGCGAGATCGGCTTCTGGGTGCTGCTGGCCGCCGGACTGGCCTTCCGCTACCTGCTGAGGATGCCGCGCACCGGCCTGGCGCTGCTGCTGTGCGAACCGCTGCTGGAGGTCGTCCTGCTGGTCGCCACCGCGGTCGACCTCAGGAGCGGCGCCGAGCCGGGCTGGGCGCACGGCCTGGCCGCCCTCTACATCGGCTACACCGTCGGGCACGGCCACCGCACCGTGAAGTGGCTGGACGGCCATGCCGCCCACCGCTTCGGCGGCGCCCCGAAGCCGCCCGGACCACCGCGCTACGGCACGGCCCGCGCCCGGTACGAGACGAAACTGTGGCTGGGCACCCTGGCGGGCGCCGCCGTGGCCGTCGCGCTGCTCCAGCTCGCCGTCTGGTACGTCGGTGACGCGGGCCGCACCGGCACGCTGGAGGACTGGCGCTTCACCGCCCTGCGCATCGCCGGGATCCACGGAGCGGTGGCGCTGGCCTACTGGATCTGGCCGAAGAAGGCCCCGGCGGGGGACTCCCGCACCGGGACGGACACCGGCAGGGAGCGTGCGGGCCGGTGAACCGGGCGTTCGGGAATCTCCTCACGGGGACCGCCGTGCTGATGGCGGGCCTGGGACTGTGGCTGTTCGCCGGGGGAGTGGACCTGCCCCTGGTCACCCCCGCCGAGGCGGGGGTGGTGATGATGTGCGCCGGCGGTTCGGAGGTCCTGCCGGGCCTGTACCGGATCGCGCGGGCCCCGGCCGGGTCCCGGTAGGGCTCAGCGCTCCCCGCCCGGCACCCACAGCACGTCGCCCGTCTCCTTGTTGGCGATGCGCGCCAGGATGAACAGCAGGTCGGAGAGGCGGTTGAGGTAGGTGGCGGTGAGGGCGTTCATCGTGTCGCCGTGCTCCTCCAGCGCGGCCCACGTGGAGCGCTCCGCGCGGCGGACCACCGTGCAGGCCTGGTGGAGCAGGGCGGCGCCCGCCGTCCCGCCCGGCAGGATGAACGAGCGCAGCTTCTCCAGCCGCTCGTTGAAGCGGTCGCAGTCCGCCTCCAGCCGGTCCACGTAGAACTGCTCGACCCGCAGCGGCGGGTACTCCGGCTCCGCCACGACCGGCGTCGACAGGTCCGCGCCCACGTCGAACAGGTCGTTCTGGACGCGGGTGAGCACCTCGACGACCTCCGGCTCCAGACCGCCCAGGGCGATCGCCGTGCCGATCACCGCGTTCGCCTCGTTGCTGTCGGCGTAGGCGGAGATCCGCGAATCGGTCTTGGGGACCCGGCTCATGTCGCCCAGGTTCGTGGTGCCCCGGTCGCCGGTGCGGGTGTAGATGCGCGTCAGATTGACCATGCGCCCAGCGTAGAGGCGCCGTGGCGGGCACGGTGCGGCGGGCGGACCCGTGCGGGCCGGGCCCGCCGCACCGCGCGGCGCCGGGGCGCCGTGCGCTCCCGCCGGTCAGATCCCGCAGGTGGGGGCCGACCAGTACGGCGACGGGTCGTGGGCCACGTGGACGTGGTCGTCGTGGCCGGGGTAACCGGGGCCGAGGATCTCCGAGAAGCCGTGGGTCCGGCTCTGCCTGGCGAGGGTGCAGAAGCCCGGCGAACCGACCAGGTCGGCCGCGTCGCCGTAGAGGTGACGGCTGGTCGAGGAGCCGCCGACCGCGTTGTTGCAGGCGTAGGAGCGGAAGCCGCTGGAGACGGTGAGCGGCACGTCACCGAGCTGGCGCCGCATGGCCTCCAGCTTCCACATGGTCTTCAGGGCGTTCGCCCGGGCGGTGGCCGCCGGGACCGCGCCACCCGACCAGGTGGAGTTGCACGTGTTGAGTTCGGCGTAACTGAAGTGGACCGGCGTGCAGTCGGAGTCCTGGAGGGCGTAGATCTTGTTGTAGGTCGCCGGTCCGGCCACCCCGTCCGCGGCCAGCCCGTAGGCCGCCTGGAACTTCTTGACGGCGGCGGCGGTCCGGGCGCCGTACTGGCCGTCGTAGGAGAGCCGTTCGCCCGAGGTGACCCAGCCCGCGACCCGGATCTGCAGCTGTGTCACGTCGGCGCCGGAGGAACCCTGGGACAGGGAACGGTTCCAGGTGTAGCAGTCGTCGGCGTGCGCCGTGCCCGCGGTGGCGCCCACCCCGAGCACCGTTCCAGCCATGAGCATGACAAATGTGAGGAGGATGCGTGCCGTACGTCTGAGCATGATGGCCTCCCGGCCGTCGGTCGGTGGATGGGGAGGGGCGCCGCCCGCCGGGCGGCGACTGCCGACCAGCGTGCGCCACGCAGCTACGCGCGTCAACAACGCGCCGGTGGACCGGAGGAGTTGACGAGGGGGAGATCCGGTGAGCGGATCGTGCCCTCCGTCACCGGCCCGCGGTGGCAACGGAGTCGGGAACGGTACGGTCCCCGGGCGTGACGGGTGTCTCACGGCGTGAGACGTGACACGCATTACTAACCCCTCACTCATCCGCCCGCGGACGCTAGTGTCCGCGAGTGACAGACATGAACAGTGCGTGAGCGTTTCGAAGGGGAGTCGCACAGTGGCACGGAAGCTCGCCGTCATCGGGGCCGGTCTCATGGGGTCCGGAATCGCCCAGGTCTCCGCGCAGGCGGGCTGGGACGTCGTCCTGCGCGACGTCACCGACGAGGCGCTCGCGCGAGGCACCGACGGCATCAAGGCGTCGTACGACAAGTTCGTGAGCAAGGGCAGGCTCGAGGCCCACGACGCCGACGCCGCCCTCGCCCGGATCACCGCGACCACCGACCTGGACGCCTGCGCCGACGCGGACGTCGTGGTCGAGGCGGTCTTCGAGAAGCTCGAGGTCAAGCACGAGATCTTCCGTGCCCTGGACGGGATCGTGCGCGAGGACGCCGTCCTGGCCTCCAACACCTCCGCCATCCCGATCACCAAGATCGCGGCCGCGACGCGGCGCCCGGAGCGGGTCGTCGGCGTCCACTTCTTCTCGCCGGTGCCGATGATGCAGCTGTGCGAACTGGTCCGCGGCTACAAGACCAGCGACGAGACCCTCGCCGCCGCCCGGGAGTTCGCCGAGTCGGTCGGCAAGACCTGCATCGTCGTCAACCGCGACGTGGCCGGCTTCGTGACCACCCGGCTCATCTCCGCCCTCGTCGTCGAGGCCGCGAAGCTCCACGAGTCGGGTGTGGCGAGCGCCGAGGACATCGACCTGGCCTGCAAACTGGGCTTCGGCCACGCGATGGGACCGCTGGCCACCGCGGACCTGACCGGCGTGGACATCCTGCTGCACGCCACCAGCAACATCTACACCGAGTCCCAGGACGAGAAGTTCGCCGCCCCCGAACTGATGCGCCGGATGGTTGACGCCGGTGACATCGGGCGCAAGAGCGGGCAGGGCTTCTACACGTACTGATCATTCCGGACGCCCCGGTCGGTCACGCACCGGGGTGAATTCGGTATCGGTTCGCTTACACGGGGCAACCTCCGCGGGCTCCACGCAGTCAGAGGTTGCATCACCGGCATCACGAAACGTGGAGCACGAGACGCACGCACCGGGGAGCGCATATGCACATCAGGGGCGACCACGTCGAGCTGGTCGTCGGGGGCCGCCTCGACGTCCGCAGCGCGGCGGACGCCCGTACGGTCCTGCACGCGGCCGTCGACGGCGGAGCCGGCGACCTGCTGCTGGACCTGTCCGAACTGGACTCCTGGGACGCCACCGGACTCGGTGTGATCATGGGAGCCCACCGGCGGGCCGGCCGCTGCGGCCGGCGCCTGGTGCTGCGCGACGTGCCGCCGCAGATGCAGCGCCTGCTGGTGGCCACCCGGCTGCACCGGATCCTGGCGATCGAGGGAGGCATCGGGGTGGACACGCTGCCCCGGGTGTGAGGCCCGGTACGGGAGCCGCCGGCCGGGACCGGACGGACGGGCGCGCCCGGGCCGGCCCCGGCACATCGCGCGACGCGCGCACAATCCTCACGAGACCGTGACGTCCCGGTCCGCCCGGTACCCCGGGCTGTCGTAGATACTGGGCGAAGGTTTAGGGTTCGGCTGCCCGTCGGCTTGCAACCCTCGAGCGGGACCGGACCAGAAGCGACAGCGTGGTGTGCGGCGACACCGGGAGTCCGACGGCAGGACCCGGGCACACGACGCTTTTTGGGGGCTAGGACCTATGGACCCGAACAATCCGGGACCCGAGGAGTACGGTCGCGACGGCGACGGGCACGCGCCGAGCCGGCGCCCGCCCAGGGATCCCCTCGCATCCGACTTCGGGCCGCCCGCGCCCGCCCGCGCGGTACAGCTCGTCTCCGACGACTTCCTGCTCACCGTCAACCCCGTCGACGGCAGCGAGATAGAGCCCTGCCCGCCCGTCGAGCGGCCCGGGCGCCCGGCGAAGCGGACGGAGGCCGAACGCGCCGAAGCGGACCGCGCCGCGCAGCCGCCCGTCCCGCCGGGACCCGCGCAGCCCGTGCTGCCGCTGCTGGCCCGCCAGGACGAGCGCGAGAAGCTGGTCCGGCTGCTCGCCCGCGGCCGCTCCGTGCTGCTCACCGGACCCGCGGGATCCGGCCGCACCCGGCTGCTCGACACCGTCGCCGAGGCCTGCGCGGACCTGGCCCCCGACGGCGTCGTCCGGCTGAACGGCCACCGCCGCGGCAGCGACGACCTGCTGTACGACCTCTTCCACGCCGTCCACGGCGCGCCCCTGTACCGGCCCGGCCGGGAGGAACTGGTCGCCTGCCTGCGGGAGGTCGGCGCCGTCGTCGTCCTGGACGACCTCGAATTCGGCGGCGCGGCCCTCGACGCACTGCTGGACGCCACCCCCGAGTGCGCCTTCCTGTTCGGCGCCACCCCGGACGTGCCGGCCCCGTCCCCCGGCTCCGGCGTCGAGGAGGTCGTCCTCGACGGCCTCGACCGCGCGGCCGGCCTGGAACTGCTGGAGCACGCCGTCGGCCGGCGCCTCACCGAGGACGAGTCGAACTGGGCCGGCGACCTCTGGTTCGAGTCCGAGGGCCTGCCGCTGCGCTTCGTCCAGGCCGGCGCCCTGCTGCGGCAGCGCGACCGGCTGCGCGTCGGCACCAGTGCCGTCGACGAGTTCGGCGTCTTCGAGGACACCCCGCCCGAGGACCTCCCCGGCGGCGCCGTCGAGGGCGACGAGATCCCGCTGCCCTCGCTCGGCGAGGCGGCCGCCCCCGCCCCGCTGCTCGCCTCCCGGCTCAGCGCCTCCGCCCGCGCCGCCCTGCGGTTCGCCGTCGCGCTCGACGGCGAACTCCCGCACCAGGCACACCTGCCCGCACTGGTCGGCGACACCCACGCCGACGCCGCTCTCGGCGAACTGGCCGCGTGCGGACTGGTCTGCGCCGTCGGTTCCCGCTACCGGCTCGCCGCCGGTGTGCCGGCCCAGCTGGAGGCCGCCGGGTACACCGACGACATCGGGACCCGGGCCCGTACCGCCGCCCAGCACTACACCTGGTGGACCGGGCACCCCTCGGTCACCCCGGAGCGGGTCTGCGCCGAGGCCGACGCC
>NZ_LIRG01000226.1:0-144 GCF_001419695.1 Streptomyces prasinopilosus | reverse complement strand
GCCGCGGGCCTGCACTGGAGCGCCTGGGAACGGACGCTGCGGGCCGGTGCCGAGGCCGCCCGGCACGCCGGGGACGTGGCGGAGGAGGCCTACTTCCACCACGAGCTCGGCGTCCACGCCCTGTGCACCGGCGACCTCGACCGG
>NZ_LIRG01000225.1 GCF_001419695.1 Streptomyces prasinopilosus | reverse complement strand
CCTCCCTGCCCCGCACCGCGTCCTCGGTGCGGGGCAGGGAGGCGGAGGCGAACGCAGGCCGCACGGCGCACCAACCGGTGTGCCGCCACTCCCGCGCGATTGCTGCGATCACTGCGATCGCCTCCGGGTCGGTGGACCCCGCTGAGGCCAGGACGACCCCGGTCGAGGACTTGTCGGCGGGCGTGAGGCCCGCCTCGTACAGCCGCCGCTCCAGCGCGGCGAGGAGCAGGGGCGAGGGGCCCAGCACGTCCGCCCGGCGGATGCGCAGCCGGGCGTCCGCCTCCGCGAGGACCGCCGGGACGTCCGCCTTGGCGTGGAAGGCGCGGGTCAGCAGCAGCGGGAGGGCCACCACGTCCCGCACGCCCTCGGCCGCGAGGGAGTCCAGCACCCCCGGCACGGAAGGGACGTCGAAGTCGAGGAAGCAGGTCTCCACCCGCAGCCCCGGCCGCAGCGACCGCACCCGCTCCACCAGGGCGTGCACGGTCGCCGCGTGCCGCGGGTCACGGCTGCCGTGGGCGATGACGAGGAGCACCGGACGGTTCATGAACGGATCAGTCCTTCACCAGCAGGCCGCGGCTGCGCAGCACCCACCGCTCCAGCGGACTGAAGATCAGCAGGTCGATGGCGATACCGACGGTCAGGATCAGCAGGATCGCCTCGAACACCATGGCCATGTCGCTCGCGTTGCGCCCGTTCTCCAGCAGTTGTCCGAGACCGACGCCGAGGTCGGGGAACGACGCGATGATCTCCGCGGCCATCAGGGAGCGCCAGGAGAACGCCCAGCCCTGCTTCAGCCCCGCCACGTAGCCGGGCAGCGCGGCCGGCAGCAC
Source organism: Streptomyces prasinopilosus (assembly GCF_001419695.1). GTDB lineage: Bacteria > Actinomycetota > Actinomycetes > Streptomycetales > Streptomycetaceae > Streptomyces > Streptomyces prasinopilosus. The sequence goes on along the minus strand of NZ_LIRG01000225.1, from coordinate 2,548 downwards.
GATGTGCCAGGTGCCCTTCAGGCCCGTCGCACCCAGCGTACGGCCGGCCCGCAGGAACAGCGGCGGCACCTGGCTGACGCCGGAGACCAGGCCGTTGGCGATCGAGGGGACCGCGCCGAGCAGGATCACCGCGTACATCATCTGGTTGTTCAGGCCCAGCCAGATCACGGCCGGCGGCACCCACGCCACCGACGGCAGGGACTGCAGGCCGGACAGGATCGGGCCGATCGCCGCGCGCACGAACCGCACCCGCGCCACCAGCAGCCCCAGCGGCGTACCGATCAGCAGCGCGAAGAAGAAGCCGAGCAGGCCGCGCGAGACGCTGGTCCAGATGTAGCCGAGCAGTTCGCCCTCGAGCCACGCGTCCCGCACCACGCTCCACACGGCGCCCGGCGAGGGCAGCTTGGTCGGGTCGTCGACGATCCGGAAGGAGACCAGCGCCTGCCACACGGCCAGCACCAGGCCCACGGCGAGGACGGGCGGCAGGACCTTCTGGACGAAGGTCTGGCGCCACGGCCTGCGGGTCTGCTGCCTCGTCTCCAGCGCGTCGAGACCCGCCTCGAGACCGGCGAGGTCGTTCGCGTCCGCCCCGCCCTTCGCGTCCTTCGCGGTCGTGTCAGTGCTGGCCATGTCGGCGGATCTCCCCACGGAGTTCTTCGGTGATCTCGACGGACAGTTCCGCGACGGCGGTGTCCTCGATGCGGCGCGGGTGCTCGATGTCCACCGTCCACTCGCGGGCGATCCGGCCCGGCCTGGACGACAGCAGCACCACCCGCTGCGCGAGCCGGACGGCCTCGCGCACGTTGTGCGTGACGAACAGGACGGACAGCCGGGTCTCCCGCCAGATCCGGGTCAGCTCGTCGTGCAGCACGTCCCGGGTGATGGCGTCCAGCGCCGCGAACGGCTCGTCCATCAGCAGCAGCCTGCTCTCCTGGGCGAGCGCGCGGGCCAGCGCGACCCGCTGACGCATGCCGCCGGACAGCTCGTGCACCCGCCTGCCGTGGGCGCCCCCCAGCCGGACCAGTTCCAGCAGCTCCTCGGCCCGGCCGCGCCGCTCGGCCTTCGGCACGCCCCGCAGCTTCAGGGCGAGTTCGATGTTCTTGCCCGCGGTCAGCCACGGGAACAGCGCGTGCTCCTGGAACATCAGCGCCGGGCGGCCGTCCGTGCTGATCGCGCCGGCGCTGGGCTCGTCGAGGCCGGCGACCAGGTTGAGCAGCGTGGACTTGCCGCAGCCCGAGGCCCCCAGCAGGGTGACGAACTCGCCGGGCGCGACATCGAGTGTGATGTCGTCCAGTACGGTCTGCCGCCCGGCCGGGCCCGCGAACGACTTCGAGACGTGCTCGATCCGGGCGGCGTGGGTGGCCGCCTCGGTGCCGTCGGCGGCCTTGGCGAGGGTCGTGGCCATGGTCGTCACCTCCTGGGACGTTTCTTCGGGGTTCCGGGGTCAGCCGACGCCGAGACCGGCGTCGTCGACGGGGGGTGCGCCCTCGGCCGCGAGGACCTTGTTGAGGGGTCCGAGGTCGTAGATGCCGCGCAGGTCGGGCCGTTCGAGCAGGCCCGCGTTCACGGCGTGCTCCGCCTGGGTGCGGAGGGTGGCGGCCAGGGGGTCGTCGGTGAACCGGATCGACTCCCACGCCGGGTCCAGGACGCCGGCGGGCAGCGCCTTGCCGGAGTCGGCCGCCAGCTGCTCGTTGGCGGCGGCCTTCGCCTCGTCCGGGTGCTCGTTGATCCACCGGTTGGTGGAGACCGACGCCTCGAGGACCGCCTCGACGGCCTTCGGGTGCTTCTCCAGGAACTCCTGGCGCACGACCAGGTTCGTGATGACGAACCGTCCGTCCGGCCACAGGGAGGCCTCGTCCAGCAGGACCTTCCCGCCCTCGGCGACCAGCTTCGACGCGGTCGGTTCCGGCACCCACGCGCCGTCGACCGATCCGGCCGCGAAGGCGTCCGGGACGACCTTGTTGTCGCTGCGGACGACCGTGACGTCGCCCCTGCCGCTCTGCGCGTCGACCGTCCAGCCCCGCTCGGCCGCCCAGTGGAGGAACGCCACGTCCTGCGTGTTGCCGAGCTGCGGGGTCGCGATCCGCTTGCCCTCGACGTCCCCAGGCGACTTCACCCGGTCCGGGTTCACCACCAGCTTCACCCCGCCGGACGCCGAACCGCCGATGATCCGCAGGTTCCCGCCCCGCGACTTGGCCCAGCCGTTCACCGCCGGCGACGGCCCGATCCAGGCGAGGTCGACGGAGCCGGAGTTGAGCGCCTCGATCGCGGACGGCCCCGCGTTGAACACCGCGTACCGCGCCTCGGTCGCGCCGAGCTCCTTCTGGAAGAAGCCCTTGCGCTTGCCGACCAGTGCGGTCCCGTGGGTCAGGTTGCCGAAGTGGCCGATCCTCACCGCGTCGAGGCCGTCGGTCTTGCGCGCCCCGGCCGCGATGCCGGCGCCGGTGCTCTCCTTGGCCCGGGAGCCGTAGCCGCACCCCGCCAGGGCGAGCAGGAGCAGCACGGCCGTCACGGCGAAGGCGCGGCGCGGTGCGGCTACGGCTCCCGG
>NZ_LIRG01000224.1 GCF_001419695.1 Streptomyces prasinopilosus | reverse complement strand
CTCTTCGCCCTGCAGGGCGACGCCATCACCTCGCAGCCCTTCGACGTCGCCCGCATCGCCCTGCCGCTGCTGATCTACTTCGCGATCATGTGGGCCGGATCGATGCTCCTGGGACGCGCCGTCGGTCTGGACCACCCCCGCGCGACGGCGCTGGCCTTCACCGCCGCGGGCAACAACTTCGAACTGGCCATCGCGGTCGCCATCGCCACCTTCGGCGCCTCCTCCGGCCAGGCCCTCGCCGGCGTCGTGGGCCCCCTCATCGAAGTGCCCGTACTGATCGGCCTCGTGCACGTCGCCCTGTACGCGCGCCGCTACTTCACCACCCCGACCGCCACTCCCGCGCCCGAGAAAGATGCCGCCCGTGCCTGACACCACCACCCCGTCCGTCCTGTTCGTCTGTGTCCACAACGCCGGACGCTCGCAGATGGCCGCCGCCTTCCTCACCCACCTCGCGGGGGACCGCGTCCAGGTCCGCTCCGCCGGCTCCGCCCCCGCCACCACCGTCAACCCGGCCGTCGTCGAGGCCATGGCGGAGGTGGGCATCGACATCGCAGCCGAGGTACCCAAGGTGCTGACGACCGAGGCGGTCCAGGCGTCCGACGTCGTGATCACGATGGGCTGCGGCGACACCTGCCCCGTCTTCCCCGGGAAGCGCTACCTCGACTGGGAACTCCCCGACCCGGCCGGGCAAGGGGTCGCGGCCGTCCGTCCGATCCGCGACGAGATCGAGAAGCGCATCCGCGGCCTGGTCGACGAGATCACCCCGGTGACCTGAGCATGAGCCCGGCCGACGAGTACCGCCTCACCACGATGGCCACCGAGCACGCCGACCAGATCCTGACGATCTACCGACTCGGCATCGACGAAGGCAATGCCACCTTCGAGACCACCGCTCCCGGCTGGGAGGAGTTCGACACCGCCAAGCTGCCGGAACACCGACACGTCGCCCTCGACGCCACCGGCCGGGTCCTCGGCTGGGTCGCCGCGGTACCGGTGTCCGACCGATGCGCGTACGCCGGCGTCGTCGAGCACTCGGTGTACGTCCACCCCGACGCACGCGGCCACGGCATCGGCGCCGCACTGCTCCGCGAGCTGATCAGGTCCACCGAGGCGGCCGGCATCTGGACGATCCAATCCGGCGTCTTCCCCGAGAACACCGCCAGCCTCGCCCTTCATCAGAAGGCGGGCTTCCGCGTCATCGGAACGCGCGAACGCATCGGCCGACACCACGGCGTATGGCGCGACGTCCTGCTGATCGAACGCAGAAGCCCGGCAGTCTGACCCACGCCGGGACGACCAGCACGTGAACCCGGGGTCCGGCATCCTGGTGCGGCGCCCCTCCGACAACGACACCCGTGAGCCGGTGCGACCGACCCACGAGCAGACCGACGACGCACCCCTCTGATCTCGCACAACGCCCCGACACGACCGATCGACCACCTGAGCCCCGGACCACAAAGCGGCCCGGGGCTCCAGCCCACCCACAGGTGCTCCGCACGGCTACGCTCAGAACCTCACGAGACGCGCTCCGACCTGCCGCGAAGCCCACCGAGGTCACTACGTCGCCATGACACGATCACTGGCATACGGCTGTTTCCGACGGCATCCGCCTGTACCTACGCGAAGACCCCGGCCTCAGCGTTTCCGCTGGTGACGGGGTCTTCGGACACCTCGTGCGGGGTGCTCCCGGCAGGATTCGAAGCTGCGCACACGGTTCCGGAGGCCGTGCCTGGTTCTCGCGAATCCGCAGGTCACGGGCCCATGGCCGGCCGATGACGCGAGCGGGGTCCACAAGTGGTCCACGAGTGGCCAACGCGGTTCTTGAACGGAGTAGGTACCGGAGCGCACCCGCACCAAGACTCTTCCGACCGGTCACATCACCGCAGCCATCGACCGGCTCACTCAACTGTCCGACCCTGGCTGACCAGCGGATTCCCCTCCCTTCGACAGCACCACCGACCGGAGCAGTGGAACCGGCGCCACCCCAAGGCGAAACCCGGGCCCGCAGCCTGCGCCCACGGCGCGAAAGCGGTCCGCCCACTCTGTCAGCGGACCTCACGAAAGATCGAGGCTACGGAGGGCCGCGTCGCTGCTCAACTGTCAGAACCAGGCGCCTCTCGGACATGGAACTGGCTAGCAAAAACTGTTGCCCACACCATCCTTGTCGCGCCCCATGTATTGGAAACGCGCAGGTAGTTGGGGTAACTTGACGGTTCATTAGTCGGCCAGGGTGGGGAACCGTAGGTGGCCGAGAGGAGGGATCGGGACATGTCTTGTCCACGTCCAGCGAGTCGGCGTGTGACCATTCTCGGCAGCTCGATGTCGGTGAGCCTCGAGGTAGACGCGTAAGCATGCAGCAAGGCTTGTTCGAGCGCGGCCAGAGAGTACGAGTCCGGGCCGCTGGCGTGCCGGAGTTCGCCACGATCCGCTTCGCCCTGCCCGGAGATCAAACCGGCTCATGGGACCTCATCCTTGTCGATGACGAAGACCGCCGTCACGAAGTGAATTTGGCAGCCGGAGACACCGAGACCGTGCGGCCCCTCGTCAGTGACGGCAAGGCTGACTCCGCTCGCGTGCTGGCCGCTATGTGGACGCAGTGGATGAACGCCGCGGCGACCAACGCCGAGTCCAGCGCGATGGCAGCTACACCGCTGAAGCCGTACGCGCACCAGACAACGGCTGTCTACGGAGCAATGCTTCCCCAGCCCCTGCTGCGCTTCCTCCTTGCCGACGAGCCGGGCACCGGCAAGACGATCATGGCAGGGCTGTATCTCCGTGAAATGCAGCGACTCGGCCTGATCAAGCGGGCGATCATCGTCTGTCCGGCGAATCTGGCCACCAAGTGGGTGGACGACTTCCAGCGGCTCTTGGGAGGTGGGTTGCGTCAGCTCACCTCGGCCACGGTGCGTGAGAACGCCCTGAACTCCAATGACCTGTGGGTGGTTTCCCTCGAGCTCGCAGCGGTGAACCCCGCAGTGCAGGACGCGATACGCCCGGACAAGGCCGGCTGGGATCTGGTCGTCTTCGACGAGGCCCATCGGCTGACTCCGACTGCCGCCGGATTCCACCAGGTTGGACGGCTCCTAGCCAAGAACACCCCGCGGGCGCTGCTGATGACGGCAACACCGCACCGGGGCAAGGAGTGGCTCTTCCGGCACCTGCTGCACCTGGTCGACCCCGAGATCTACCCGGATCCGGGCAGTGATCCCAATGTCGAGCTCAGTGCGCTGCGCCCCGGGCCCATCCACTTCCTACGGCGGATGAAGGAGGACCTGGTCGACTACGACGGCGCGACTCGGCTGTTCAAGGGGCGCACCGCGCGTAACCACAGTGTCCCGCTGTCGCAGACCGAGTACGGCTTCTATCAGGCCGCTCTCGACATGGTCGACCGGTTCTTTCCTCCAGTGGCGCAGCCGCTTGCCCGCATGGTCTACGGCAAGCGAGCAGCCTCCAGCCTCTACGCGCTGGCCGAGACGCTGCGGCGGCGCCACGAGCACATGGGGGCGATGAGCGAGGCGGAGGCGGCGCTCATCGCCGATCGCGAGGACCACGGTGACGAGGTCGAGGTCGAAGAGGCGAAGGTGATTCACACGGTCTCGGCCTCGACCAGGGCTGAGCGAACCGCGATCAACAGCCTTGTGCAGCAGATCGAGGCAACAATCACCGACTCTCGTTGGCAACCGTCGAAGTGGAAGCGGCTCACCGATGATTGTCTGGCCGCCCACGGCATTCACCCGGGAAACGGCGAACAGGCAGTCATCTTCACCGAGTACGCAGACTCGGCCGAGTGGATCGCCCGACGGCTCCAGGCCGGGGGGTACACCGCCGAGCTGTACTCGGGCCGGCAGAGCAAGGCCGAGCGCGATGAGACCCGCAAGGCCTTCATGCGTGCCGAGTTCCAAATCATCGTCACCACCGACGCTGGCAACGAGGGCATCGACCTGCAGGCCGCGCACGTGCTGGTGAACTACGACATTCCATGGTCCTTGGTGCGTCTCGAACAGCGGATGGGACGTATTCACCGTGTCGGTCAGCGGCGTGACGTCTATCTCTACAACCTGGTCGCCACGGACACCCGAGAAGGCGCGACCCTGCTCCGTCTGCTGGACAACTTCGTTACGGCCGCGAACGAACTGCGTGGCCAGATGTTCGACAGTCTGTCGGCAGTTGCCGAGATCACGGACGTCGACTACGACAAGTGGCTGTCGGACCTCTACGGCAACGATGAGGTGAAGAAGCAGCAGGCCATAGATGCTGCCCAAGCGGTCCAGGCCCAGGAACTCACGCGCGCGGCCCGCAAGGTTCGCGACAATGAGCGCCGCCTGGCCAGTCAGGTGGACGCGGTTGCGGCACTGACGCTGCTCCAGCGCGACTTGTTCGCGCGCATCAACCCTGCCATCGTCGAGGCGTACCTCGACCGGCTCGCAGCCGCCGGCGTGCTGGAGTCCGCACCGACCGCGGCCGGCCCCGGGTTCCGACAGCTCACTTTGAACGGCAACACCGGTTTTCCTGTCACCCTGGGCGGACAGCGCGAAGTGCACGTCGCGACCAGCGGCGACGCGGTACGCAACGCCTCTGAGAGTATCGACGTCGGGGACACCATCACCCTCGGCCCCGGCGAGCCCGGCTTCAGCGACCTGATCAACATAGCCGAGCGCACCCTGGCCGAGGACTTATACCAGTCCGGCGCCGCATCCGACCCCACCAGTCTCACTCCGTACGACCTGTACGCGTACGAGGCGACGATGACGGAGAGCAACGGCAAGCGCGCCAGTGTGTGGGCCACCCTGATCAAGGTGGACGACAGCGGCAACGCCCGACCGGTCCGGTGGGAGTCCCTGGCCAACCTCGTGCCTACGGACAAGAACGGCGGCGAACCACACCCTGCCCGGGAGGGCCACGCGCTCAGCGCGGCCCTCGAAGTGGCCGCCGCGACCGTCGCGGAACACCGGAAGGTGCGCGCCGACTGGTTCGCCCAGGCCCGTCGCGACCTGACCAACTTGCCCCTGAGCCTGACTGACCGTATTGAGGGCCGGGCTGCCCGTCTTGAGTTGCGGCGTCGGCTTCAGGCTCAGACCGCACGGCGACTCGAAGAACTGGAACGGCTCGCGCACGTGCATCTGACCGAACCGAAGCAAATGGGTCGGATCCGCGTCCTGGCCACCGCCGACACCCGCGTCCAAGCCGAGATCGACGCCGAGTTGGTCTCCATGCGTCACGTGCAACAACTCCTTGAGGACGACGGCTGGACAGTGGCCGACGTCCACACCGAGGGCCGCGGATACGACCTGGAGGCCCGCCGCAACAGCCAGGTCCGCCACGTCGAGGTCAAGGGCGTGCTCGGCAGCGCGGCCAGTAACGGCATCCGGATGACCGGTAACGAAGTCCTCATCGCAACTCAGCACCGCAAGGAGTACTGGCTCTACGTCATCGACCACTGTGCCGACGGCAAGGGCCGATTCTTCGGCGCCTACCAGGACCCCGCCACCCTCTTCGCGAACGTCATAACCGGGAACGCGGTGTTCCGCGTCCCGGGCAGCAGCCTAAAGAATGCCCCCGGGAGCAACGCATGACCCGAATGATCGAACGCTGGTTCCCCTGTGCCGAGGTTTCGGCGAACAGCTCAACAGGATGGGGCAGCGGGTCGACGGAGATCGGGCTGTTCCCCTGGTTCGCGAAACGTCCTGTTGCCCAGGCGAAGGCGGCGGTGATCTGCTCGTTGCTGCCCTGGCCGGAAGACCAGGCAGAACAGCAGCGCCTCCAAGGGCTGGTACAGGAGGCCATGTCCGGACGCTATGACGCCTGGCAACTGCTCCACGAAGAGATCGTCAAGGCCAACCCTGAGGGCGCGTCGGTCCTGGATCCGTTCAGTGGTCGTGGCATGATCCCGCTGGAAGCAGGGCGGCTTGGACTGGAAGCCCACGGTGTCGACTACAGCCCGGTCGCGGTGCTGGCCAGCACGCTCCTCACCGACTTCCCCTTTCGGGACTGGTCGCACGAGCCGCGTCTGCCGTTCGCCGAGGAGAGCGACGCCCTCTACGACGACCGGCCCCGGCTGCTTGTCGATGTTCGCGCCACCCTTGACGAGGTGGGCCGCCGGTGGACCACGGCTATGGAGGACTACTACCCCCGGGTTAACGGAAAGCGGCCGTGGGGGTACCTGTGGGCCATCGCCATCCCTTGCCAGGAGTGTGGCAACCGTTTCCCCCTGGTCGGCTCGTACGCGCTGCGGGGGGCGAGCCAGAAGCGCGGCCGTAAGGGCGCTCCGCCGGTCGTCGATCCCGGCCAGTCGTTCTACGTCGAAGCCGATTCGACCACAGGGACCTGCGCAACGGTGGTGCACGAGGGTGCTCCAAGGCGCACTCCAACGCTGACGCGTGCTCGTACCGCTGAGGGTCGCACGCTGCCGGGGAAGTCAGCGATCTGCCCATTCTGTAGTCATGTGCACCCACTCGATGTGCACCGACGGCTCACCGATGAGGGGCGGGCCACGGACATGCTGCTGGTGGTGGCCGATCACTCGGACGACTTCGGCAAGGAATACCGGGAACCCGCCCACACAGAGTTCGCGGCGGTAGCCGCCGCGCCGGCGGCCTTGCGTGAGCGGCGCGGCCCGAGTCCCTTCCTGAGCGCCGTGCCCGATGAGCGGATCGCCCCGGGCAACAACAACATCATCGGGCCTTCCATCTACGGGGCACGTACCTACGGCGACTTCATGTGCGATCGGCAGACTTTGGCCTTCGTCATGCTCACCCAGGTGATAGCCGAGGTAGTCGACGAGCTCATGCACCAAACGGGAGTGAGTCCTGACTACGCCCGGGCGCTCAGCGGTTACGCGGGGGCGGTCGTTGCACGGAAGTTGCGCCGGGCCACGCGCGGATGTGCTCTCGACCCCAAGCTCAACAAGATTCATGACATCTACGCGAACCAGGGATCGATTGTCTTCTCTCAGGACTTCTTCGAGGTGGGCATCGGTACCGGCCCGGGTTCATGGGCGTCCCTATGCAAGAGCAGCATGTCGACGCTGACGAACCTGATGGCCGACATTCAGGGGGCGCCGGTCAGTGTGAGCAGGGGCTCGGCTACCTCGCTGACCCTGCGAGACGCATCCGTCACTGCCGTGGTGACCGACCCGCCGTATGACGAAATGCTCGCGTACGCCGACTCCTCCGACCTGATCTACGCGTGGCTGAAGCGTGCCCTGTACAACACCTGGCCCGAGCTGGTCGTCACGTCCGATGAGTACGGCTGCCAGGAGAAGCAGGAAGAGATCATCGTCAAGAGGGTCCGGGGAGAGGCACCCAACGAGCATAGAACTCGCGAGCATTACGACACCAAGATCGCCCAGGCGTTCGGTGAGATGCGTCGCGTGGTCCGCGATGACGGTCTAGTGACCATCGTGTTCGGGTCCGGAGACCCGGAGGTCTGGCAGCGTCTGCTCACGGCCATCGAGAAGGCCGACCTTGTAATGACCGGGTCTTGGCCTGCGAACACCGAGGCTGGCAGCCACCAGGGCAAGGCGAATATCGAGACCACATTGACCATGACGTGTCGCCCGAAGGCGCCCGGGCGCTCTCCTGGGCGTAAGGGGGCGGTCGAGGCTGAGATCAAGGCTGAGATCAAGCGACGCTACCCGGACTGGGAGCGGTGGGGCCTGGCCCCGGCGGACATGCTGATGGCGGCTGCCGGGCCGGCGATGGAGGTCGTCGGTCGATACAGCGAAATCCTCGATGCTAAGGGCGAACCTGTCGACATCTACACGTTCCTTCCGCTGGCGCGAGCCGCGGTCCAGGAGGCAATGGCGGTCGAGATCAACCACCAACCGCTGGAAACCTTCGACGCTCGTACGCGGTTCGCACTGTGGTGGGTCACGCTCTACAACCGTCAGGTCCGGGGGAAATCCGAACTGCGCTGGCAGGCTCTGGCTGCCACGCTCGACCTGGCCGCGATACGTGACCTGGTGCCCGACGCGGACAAGGGAGTCCGATTCATCGCCTCCCGCGACTTCAAGGGCAAGATCACCGGAGATTCGACCGTCATCGACATCGCCCTCGCGCTCGCAGCCGCCTCGGAGGATGGTCTGCAGGCCATGGGACAGGTCCTCGCGGCTGCACAGCACACGGCCGACGACACCTTCCTGTGGGCCGCGATCCAGTTCCTCGCGGACCGACTGCCCGACAACGACCCGGACTCCGTCCGCTTCACCCGGGTGCTGCGTAACCGGGCTGGCGTCATTGGAGCCGCCGAGTCCATTGCTACGAGCACCTACGAAAACCCGCAGCTCGAACTGATAGACGACAACCAGTTGCGGCTTATGTGATGACGAGCCGCAGTGCCCCCGCGACCTTTGTATCCACCAGCCCAGGAGAGCAGCAGTGACGACCAGCGTGACGCCTTGGTGGAAGGCACTCAAGCTCCGCCAGGAGATTCTCAACGCCTCCGGGCAGATCGACGACGTACAAATGTCGCTGTTCCGGGCCGTTCACGCGACCGGAGCCGACCGTCCGCCCTATGCGGATGCGGACTATTACGGGGATATTACTCACCCGACCGAACTACTCATCGACCTACTCGCCGAGGTCGCAGTCCGCATCGGTGGCGGCGACGACTACTTGAAGGCCCGAGCGGTTACCCGGCTCGCCCAGGGCATGGGTGGCGGTAAGTCGCACGCGTGTATCGGCGCCTACCACTTGGCCGCCAATCCAGCAGTACTGATGGATACCGAGCTCGGCCAGAAGGTTGCTGAGCGTGCAAAGGCCAGGATCGGACACCCGCTGACCGCCGACCTCGGACGTCCGCATGTCGTCGTGCTGCCCTGCGACAACATGACCCCCGGCGCCGGCGTGCAGGAGCTTGATGGTCCCGCTGTCACCCTCTACGAGCGTTTCCTGTGGCGCCTGTTCTCCAAGGACTACACCCTCTTCGAACGCTACCGGCCGTTCTGGAGCGACAAGCATAAAATCGCTGAGGCCATCAGTGCGGTGAATCGGCCCGTGTTGATCATCGTCGATGAAGTGCTCGATTACATCGGCAACGGACTGGACGGCGCGAACAAGACTGACCTGGCGGCGCAGGACATGGCATTCCTGCGGGCAGTGCTCGATGTCGTCAACGATGTTCCTCACGTCGCGATGCTGGTCGTGATGATCGCGCCCGACGTCGACAAGACCTCGCTGTCCGCCGCTGCTCAGTCCCGCCGTGATGACTTGAACAGTCAGCTTGACCGCAACGGCCTGCCTACCACTGTGACCGGCGTGGGCGACTTCGCCGACATCCTCCGCCGGCGGTTGTTCGACGCCGAGCCCGCCGGGGAGGTCCTTGCTGCGACTGCCGCACTGTACGAGAACGTGCTGACGGACAAGGCGTGGGCGAAGCAGGTCTGGGACCCGATCGGTGCCACCTGGCGTCGTAACTGGCGCACGGAGATGGCGATGTGCTACCCGTTCCACCCCATGCTCATCAAGCTGGCGCAGGACGAGTGGGGCAAGATCACCGGATTCCAGCGGGTTCGGTCCACGATCCGTATCTTTGCCGCCACGGTCTACGCCCTCCAGCAACGCGGCAAGGCCGGCGAGTGGGTTCCGGCACTCATAGGCCCCGGAGACCTGCCGCTGTCGGACAACACCGTCCGAGAGGCGCTCCTGGGCAGCGGCCTGGTGGAGGACGACCGAACTATCGCCAACTATCGGAGCCTGGCCGAGATCGAAGTCGTAAACCACGACGCCTCATCCGGGGCCGCGCGCCGCCAGGACCTCGAACGCCCGTCGAGCACCTGGTCCTCGCACAACCCCCGCGCGGCCGAACGAGCGGCCACCTTCATCTTCCTGGCCAGCGTCGTCGGCACCCTGCGGCCGGGGCGAGGCCGCGGGGCCAGTGCTCCCGAGGTCAAGGCGGCCACCAACGTCCCGGAGACCACCTACACGATCACTGACGCCGACGGCGTCGTCGACGAGCTGGTCAACCCGAACCGAGGAATGAGCGCACTCGACATCACGCCTGGACAGGGCAACAACAAGCCGGCCCGCTACTTCCTGTCCACACGGCTCACCCACCGCATGCTGGTCAAGAACATCCGACGAACCATCACCGAAACGGAGCGCGACCAGGTCATCTTCGACTTCGCGAAGAGGCTGACCAGCAGCGGACCATTCCGTGATGTGAAATACGTCTCGGCGGACCTCCAGCGCAGCGCCGCCGACGTCCTCGCCACGGCCGGGCTGGACACCGCCCACACCACCCGGCTCATCGTGCTCGACCCCGCGCAGTTCAGTCTGCGCAACGGAATGGAGAAGCCGACCCTTGAGGCGCTCAACGTCGCCATGGGACTCGGCCAAGGTTCTCAGCAACTTCCCGTCCAATGGGCGAGCAGCGCGGTCTACGCCGTGGTGAACACGCAGCAGCGAGCCCTGGCACGCAACCTGGCGGTGGAGTACCTGGCCAGGCAAAGGGCTCTGCAGGCGCCCGAGATTCAGAACGACGACGAGCTCAAGACCATCGGGGCGAAGGAACTCAGCGAGGCCAAGACCCAGCTGGAGAGGCAGATCAAGCGGGCTTACCAGCATGTCGCCTTCCTGGCCCAGCCCGACCCGGATCGAGAGCGGTACCTGGACCAGCTCACGTTCGACAAGGACAACATCACGGCCCTCGACGGCCTGCTCGTCTGGAAGGGCCTCGCCGACCGTGACAAGGTTTTCGACACCGGCCAGTTCACCGCTAAGGCCCTCCTGCACAACCTCCGCGACAACGACTACGGCAAGACCCTCTCCGACATCCGGGCCGCCTTCTACAATGCCCCCCGGCTGCCGTTGCTGTATGGCGGCGACCGCGATCTCCAGCAGGCCATCCACGACGCCGTGAGCCAAGGGCTGCTCAGCATCGTTGACGGAACCGGCACCGAGGTGGCGGTCACCGCTCCCGGCCAGGTGAACCTCGCAAGCACGGGCCTACGCCTCGCCAAGCCACAGGCCAAGACCTGCCCCACCTGCGACCAGCAGGCCCACGAAGGCCCGTGCGCCGCCAGTATCGACGACAACGCGAGTGGTGTCGCGTCACATGTGCCCGGAAGGCCGGAGGACAAGGCATCCGCAACGCCTCAGCAGCAGCCCAGCGGGCAAGCTCCGGAGAGTTCACCGAAGCCGGCGCCCGTCAAGGAGCGGCAGGTCGCCTTCTCCTTCACGAAGAACCTTCTGGCCAACACTGACAGTGCCGACGGCTTCGCCGCGCTCTTCCGGGCGTTCTACATGACCCTGGACGAACGCCAGATCAGCTACTTGCAGGGCACCCTCCAGTTGGTGATGCAGGCTGACGCGGCAGAGGAGATTCAGCAGCGCCTGGAAGAACTCGGCATAAACGGGACGTTCAGGGAAATCTGACAAGACCGCCGTTGCCGACGATGGCAGAGACTACCCAGGGTTCAGTCCCGGTTAGGGCCTGTCGTGAGAGTGGATCTTGTCCATCGATGATCACGTCCTGTGGGACGTGGGGATCTGACGAACGGCCAGTGGGCCCCTGCTGCCGACGGGCATCAAGCCTGGTCGGCCGCAGGTGCGTACGCGGCGGCAGCTGATAGACGGCATACGGTGGCGGACTCGGACTGGTGCTCCCTGGCGGGACGTGCCCGAACGTTACGGACCGCGGGACCGGGTCTAATAGCGGCTAACACAATGAGGTGGATCGCTCCTGGTTGCCGTGTCTCGGGCGGGAGCTGAGCGTTCGGACCGGTGTGAGTACGTCGCCGTGGGTCGTGTCGGATGAGCTGTGGGATCGCCTGGCGCCGTTGCTGCCGCAGCGTGAACGCAGGTTCCGGTATCCCGGCCGCAAGCCGTTGCCGGACCGGGAGGTGCTTTGCTCGCTGCCGAACGGTTGCCCCAGGGGTTCCGACCGGTTCGCGCTCTACGTCTGGACCGACGGGCTGGCGACCCTCACGGTATGGGGGTTTTGGAGGAGAAGCCGCGGCGGCTGGGTGGTGGGCAGTCTCGCTGTTCGTACTGCGGGCTGCTGGCGGATCGAGTGGCGACGCTCGAGCATGACTGGGTCCTGTTGGAGCCGGACATGCGTCCGCTGGCTCACACGGTGCCGGCGGACCGCCGATGGATCGAACTGTCCGATGGGCGGGTGATGGTCTACGGAGTGTGTCCGCCGAATCAGTTCCAGCGGTGCCGTATCGAGCACAGTCTTGCCTGCCCAGCGCAGCCTCTACCGGATCTGTGGCCATGGCTGACGAGCCTGCGGGACGAGAACGCGCGGCGGGCAGAGCGGCAGAACGATCCGGAGCCGCCTCAGCCTCCGGAGCAATGGCCGGACGCGGGCTGAGGGGCGCTGCCGAAACTACGAGGCTGACCAGGGGAGACGTCCCAAGATCCTGTCCACGAATAGTCCACAGACCCCGGCATACGGCCGCTCCGAGCAGCACACGCCTGCACATACGCGAAGACCCCGGCCTCAGCGTTTCCGCTGGTGACGGGGTCTTTGGGCACCTCGTGCAAGGTGCCCCCGGCAGGATTCGAACCTGCGCACACGGCTCCGGAGGCCGTTGCTCTATCCCCTGAGCTACG
>NZ_LIRG01000223.1 GCF_001419695.1 Streptomyces prasinopilosus | reverse complement strand
GCGGGTACCACATCGCTGCGCGATGTGCAAGGGGAGCGGTCGCTGCGCTCCCGCTGGCCCTCGCGGTGCGAGGGCGCTCCCCTCCGCTCCCCTCCGCTGCGCTCCAGGGAGCGGAGGGGCCGGCCGCTGCGCGCCCGACTGGCCGCGCATCGCGCGGCCGTGGCTGGCGGGGTGTCAGGTGCGGCTAGTGGAGCCTCCGGTACGGGGGTTGGGGAAGTGCTCCGCACTCCTGGGCGGGTCCGCTGCGCTCCCTCGCCTGACGGTCCTTCCGGCTGCGCCTCCAGAACCTTGGGGCCCGCTGGCGCGGGCCGGGCTGGCTACGAGGGGTGGGGGTCGCTCGTTCGTGTGGGTTCCATTGTACCGCGTGCATCTGTCTGATACAGCATGTACCTTTGGCAAAAACACGGGACACATGGAGGCGCCATGCCAGGACAGCATCCGTCGGCGAGCGACCCCGCTGGGCAAGCTGGGCAACCACACCAGCATCACCAGAGCGGGACTCCGGATACGGCCCCGGTTGGGCCCCAGCCAGGAAATCCTACCGTGTGGGTAACGCCCTCTGACCCCGACAGGTATGCGCGTGAGCAGACGCAGCTAGCGCGCGAAGCGCTCGCTGCCTCACAAGCGGCCACCCGGAGATCGAATCGCATCGCCATCGCTCTTGGAATCCTCGCATCCATCCTTGCAGGCGCTGCGCTTTATCCGCAGTTCAGGAGTGATGCAAGGGAACAAGGGGAAGTCGACGATAAAGAACGCACCGAAGCAGGGTCACCTCTCAAACTTACGCCGTACGACTCCTTCAACCTTTCCGGAAGATGGGTAACTGATGGAGGCTTAGGGGACGACCATGAGGGCGAAGTTTTTGACGATCAGGTGTACGACTTCGAGAAGCCATCGTTTGCATGGCTCTATAAAAATTGGACACCGCTCAACTACACAAGCGTCGCGGTAAACGCATTGAGCGTCCATGAAAAGACCAGTCTCATTCAGGGGGTTGAAATCTCCAAACTGAAGTGTTCCGTGCCGAAATCGCGGACGCTTCTCACAGTTCCAGGAGTAGGGAGTGGAGGAGAGCTAACGCGTCCTGCGGAGTACGCCGTTGAAGTGGAGGAATCTAAGCCTGTCCTAAGGGAACTTGCTAACGGCCTTCCAGGCCGACCAGCGAAGTTCAACGTGACCCTTGAGCAAGGTGATCAGCGGCCAATCATGATCACATTTTTCTCCAGCAAGAGGTCCTGCGAATTTGAGGCATCCTTAAAGGTGTCCTCGAATGGGAAGACGCACAGGGTGCGACTTCCTTCACTATGGGGTTACGACAATAAGCCTGCCGGCTATACTTTCCGAATCTCCGCTCCTCCCGAAGACTACAACTACAGGACATACTATGTAGTCGAAAAAGAAGCCCCTATCGGTGAGCGGCCTCATATTGTTCGGGTGCCACGCGATCACATTGTGTGGCAGGAAAACGGTCAACCAGAATATGTAGGTCCGGTATAGAAGCAATCTAGGAACTGAGATCTGAAAAAGAAGGAGGTAAGTAATGCTCAAGGTTCAACTCAAGCGACATCAAATAGACCAGAAACTGAGCTTCAAAAAGTGGGTTGGATTCCCTTCAAGGTCATCTGTGCCCCCGCGGGGTGCCCGGGGCACGATCGTGTCAGCGACCGGTTCGGGCAAGACGATCACAGCCGCCGCGTGTGCGCTGGAGTCGTTCGCGGACTGCCGGATCCTCGTGACCGTGCCCACCCTGGACCTGCTCGCGCAGACCGCCCAGGCCTGGCGTCTGGTCGGTCACCGGGCCCCGATGGTCGCGGTGTGCTCGCTGGAGAACGACCCTGTACTGAAGGAGCTGGGCGTGCGGACCACCACCCACCCGATCCAGCTCGCCCTGTGGGCCGGGTCCGGGCCGGTGGTCGTGTTCGCCACGTACGCCTCCCTGGTGGACCGCGATGACATCGACGCACCCGAGGGCCAGCGGAAGGTTCGCGGGCCGCTGGAGGCCGCTCTGGCGGGCGGAGAGCGGCTGTACGGCCAGCGCATGGCCCCGTTCGACCTCGCGATCGTGGATGAGGCACACGGAACCGCCGGTGATCTTGGTCGGCCGTGGGCCGCCATCCACGACAACCAGCGGATCCCGGCGGACTTCCGGCTCTACCTGACCGCGACCCCGCGCATCCTCGCCGCGGCCCGCCCGCAGAAGGGCGCGGAGGGCCAGGAGGCGGAGATCGCGACCATGGCCGATGACCCGGAGGGCACGTACGGCGCGTGGCTCGCGGAGCTCGGGCTCTCGGAGGCGATCGAGCGGGAGATCCTCGCCGGGTTCGAGATCGACGTCCTGGAGATCCGCGACCCCTCCCCCGTCGTCGGGGAATCCGAGGAAGCCCGGCGCGGCCGGCGCCTGGCGCTCCTGCAGACCGCGCTCCTGGAGCACGCGGCGAAGTGGAACCTCAAGACCGTCATGACGTTCCACCAGAAGGTGGAGGAGGCGGCGGCGTTCGCGGAGAAGCTGCCAGAGACGGCTGCCGAGCTGTACGTCAACGACGCCACCGACGACGACCTGGCCGCCGCCGACAAGCTGCCGAAGTCCTCGATCGACGCGGAGTTCTACGAACTCGAAGCCGGCCGCCACGTCCCGCCGGACCGGGTGTGGTCGGCGTGGCTGTGCGGCGACCACCTCGTCAGCGAACGGCGTGAAGTCCTGCGGCAGTTCGCCAACGGCATCGACGCGGCAGGGCGCCGGGTCCACCGCGCCTTCCTCGCCAGCGTTCGTGTTCTCGGGGAAGGGGTGGACATCACCGGCGAACGGGGTGTGGAGGCCGTCTGCTTCGCGGACACCCGCGGCTCCCAGGTGGAGATCGTGCAGAACATCGGCCGCGCGCTGAGGCTCAACAAGGACGGCTCCACCAAGGTCGCGCGGATCATCGTGCCGGTGTTCCTGGAGCCCGGCGAGGACCCGACCGACATGGTCGCCTCCGCCAGCTTTAAACCGCTCGTAGCCGTGCTCCAGGGCCTGCGCTCGCATGATGAGCGCCTGGTCGAGCAGCTCGCCTCCCGCGCCCTCACGAGTGGCAAGCGCAAGGTCCACGTCCGGCGCGACGAAGACGGGCGGATCGTCGGGGCCGGCGGCGAGGACCAGAAGCAGGACGACACCCAGGCCGCCGCCGAAGCCGCCCTGCTCCACTTCTCCAGCCCCCGCGACACCGCGACCATCGCGGCCTTCCTCCGCGCCCGGGTCTACCGGCCCGAGTCCCTGGTCTGGCTGGAGGGCTACCAGGCCCTGCTCCGGTGGCGGAAGGAGAACGAGATCACCGGCCTCTACGCCATCCCGTATGACGTCGAGGTCGAAGTCGGGACGACCAAGGCGTTCCCGCTCGGCCGCTGGGCCCACCAGCAGAGGAAGGCGCTGCGGGCGGGTGAGCTGGAGGAGCGGCGCAAGCTGCTGCTGGACGCGCCGGAGGCCGGGATGGTCTGGGAGCCGGGCGAAGAGGCGTGGGAGAACAAGCTCGCCGTCTTCCGGTCCTATCGGCGAGCTACGGGGCACCTCGCGCCCCGGCAGGACGCGGTGTGGGGTGAGGGCGAGGCGATGGTGCCCATCGGGCAGCACATGGCCAACCTCCGCAGGAAGGGCGGCCTGGGGAAAGATGCGGAGCGGGTGGCGGAGCGCACGCAGCAGCTGGCGGCGATCGATACGGACTGGAACTGCCCCTGGCCGCTGGACTGGCAACGGCACTACCGTGTCCTCGCCGACCTGGTCGACGCCGACGGTGCACTGCCCGACATCGCCCCCGGGGTGCTGATGGACGGCGATGACATCGGGCGGTGGCTTCAGCGGCAAACCCAGCCAGCCACGTGGAAGCTGCTGTCGACCGAGCAGCAGGAACGGCTGACAGCGCTGGGCGTCAAGCCCGCCCCAGCGCCGACTGGCGCCCCGGCAGCCAGGCGTGCGGCGAAGGGCCCGAACAAGGCACAGCAGGCGTTCCAGCGCGGACTTGCAGCCCTCACACAGTGGGTAGAGCGGGAAGGTCATCGGTCTGTACCGCGCGGCCATGCTGAGGAGATCACGGTCGAAGGCGAGACGGAGCCGGTGGTCGTGAAGCTGGGCGTATGGATCTCGAACACCAGATCGAGAAGGGACCGACTGGACGCTGACCAGCTCGCTGCGCTCGCGCAGTTGGGCGTCGACTGGGCGTAAGAAGCACTAAAGAGCGGCTGAGAGGTTCTCATCCGTTCGAGTGAGTGGCGCGAATCGGAACATCTGCGCTTCTGCTCATGTACTTGGCTTCAGGTATGGAGCATCGCGGAGTTGTTGGTGTGGCCGGAGATGCGGCGGGTGATTCCGAGGTGTCCGCAGCGACCGTGGATGCTAGCCGGGTCGACGCGTGCTTTCGGGATCCTCTGGGCCAGGCGCATCAGGTCTCGTGGCTCGAGGCCGCGCAGGACGCCGTCTTCGAAGACTGTCCTGTGATACGGCCGTTTCCCATCCGGTATGGACGGCGCGTTGCTCCGGGGTGGTGGTGGTCGTCGACCAGCGGGCAGCTGGTGGCGTACGGGTCCGGTGCGATGCGGACCCAGCTCATGCTGCTGGACTGGGATCCGACGGTTGTGGCGTTGGCCTGCCGGCCGGTAGAGCTGATGTGGCATGAGGGCTCTGGCAGAGTCGTCCGACATGCGCCGCAACTGATAGCCAGGCTAAAGAACGGCAGTGGGTTGCTGATCGACTGCGTAGGACGTAGCGGCCCGTCTGCCCGGTTGGCTGGGCGAGCGCGGATCGTGGCTGCTGCTGCGGAGGCGGCGGGCTGGTGCTACCGGTTCGCAGAGCCGCCGGATTCGGTGTTGGTGGCCAATGTGCGGTGGCTGGCGGGTTACCGGCACCCCCGACACAGGGCGGGACCGTGGCTGCCGAGGCTGATGGCGGCGTTCCGCAGTCCGCGTCCGGCGGTGGAGGTGGTGCGGGAGCTGGGTGACCCGATCGCCGTTTGGCCCGCGGTCTTTCACGCTTTGTGGAGCGGTGTGCTGCGTGTGCGGCTGAACGAACCGCTGCATGAGCGTATCGCCGTCTCGGTGGCGCGGTGGGAGGCTCAAGCGGCGTGACGCAGGCGGTTGTCGAGGTCGGGGCGCGCCTTCGCTACGACGGGCGGGTGTGGACGGTGGGCGTGTTGGAAGGTGCCCGAGCCACGCTGGTGACCGACGAAGGTGCCGTAGCGGTGGTGCTGCTGCCCTACCTGTTATCCAATCCGTCCTTCGAAGCCGAAGGCGGGCCGACGCCGGGAAGGGTGCCGCCGTTCGGGCTGTTGGAGACGCTGCCGGTGGAGGTGCGGGAGCGGGCGTTGGCCTGGCAGCGGCATGTGCGAGAGGTGGAGACCGGCTTCCCGGAAGCGGCCGGGCAGGGCCGTCCGCGTGAGCAGTTCGATCCGGCGACGCAGAGCCTGGCGCAGCGAGAGCAGGCGAAGGCGGA
Organism: Streptomyces prasinopilosus; assembly: GCF_001419695.1. Classification (GTDB taxonomy): domain Bacteria; phylum Actinomycetota; class Actinomycetes; order Streptomycetales; family Streptomycetaceae; genus Streptomyces; species Streptomyces prasinopilosus. The sequence goes on along the minus strand of NZ_LIRG01000223.1, from coordinate 10,708 downwards.
GGAGTTGGCGGCGGCGGGCTGGTCGGCGAGTGTGGCGACGGTGCGGCGGATGCGGGCGCGCTACCGCAGTGAGGGCTTGTGGGGGCTGGTGGACGGCCGGGCGGTGCGGGAGCGGTCGGCGGTGGGGCGGGCCGATGAGCGGGTGGTCGCGGCAGTCAGGAAGGTGCTGGAGGGGCAGCGGGAGCGGTCGACGGGCACGCTGGTGCGGCTGCGCCGCCAAGCGGGGTGGCTGCTGGAAGAAAAGTACGGCGTCGGGGTGGTGGCGTTGCCGCCGGCGTCGACGTTCAACCGGCTGGTGCACGCGGTGGCCGACGGGCAGGGGCTGCTGGGAACAGCGGCGCAGCGGCGATGGCACGCGTCGCGGCCGGCACCTCCGTTCACGCCAACGGTGGCACTGCGGCCGGGTGAGCTGGTGATGCTGGACAGCACGCCGCTGGACGTGCTGGCGGTGTTGGATGACGGCGTGGCCGGCCGGGTCGAGTTGAGCATCGCGCTGGATGTGGCCACGCGCAGCATCTGCGCGGCGGTGCTGCGTCCGGTGGGCACAAGGTCGGTGGACGCAGCGATGCTGCTGGCGCAGATGGTGGTGCCGGCGGCGATGCGGCCGGGCTGGGACGCGGCGTTGTCGATGCAGCGGTCGGTGATCCCGTATGAGCGGCTGGTGGCTCTGGATGCGCGGCTTGAGGGGGTGGCTGCCCGGCCGGTGATCATGCCGGAGACGGTGGTGGTGGACCAGGGCCGGGTGTACGTGTCGGCTTCGTTCGTCTCGGCGTGCGAGAGCCTGGGGGTGTCGGTGCAGCCGGTGCCGCCGGCGAACGGCCCGGCGAAGGGGAACGTGGAGCGGACCTTCCGCGCCATCGCCGATGGCTTCAGCCAGTACCTGCCGGGCCACACCGGCTCGGACGTCTCCCAGCGGGGCACGGCTGCGCAAGGGGATGCGTGCTGGAGCCTGGCGCAGTTGCAGGAGCTGTTGGACGAGTGGGTCATCTGCGGGTGGCAGGAGCGCCGGCACGAGGCGCTGCGGCATCCGATGATGCCGCAGGTCGCCGTCTCCCCGAACGAGATGTGGGCAGCTTTGGTGGCGGTGGCCGGGTATGTGCCGGTGCCGTTGTCCGCCGACGACTACGTCGAGCTGCTGCCCGTGCGGTGGCAGGTCATCAACGATTACGGCGTCCGCTTCGGCTACCGCACCTACGACCACCCCGGCCTGAACCTCCACCGGCGCCGCCGCTCGGCGCGGGCTGACAAGAACGGTCGGTGGGAGGTGCATCACAACCCCTATGACCCGAACCGGGTGTGGGTGCGCCTGCCCGAGGGATGGCTGGAGGTGCCGTGGGTCCACGCGGAGGCGGTACGGCGCCCCTTCACCGCGTTCACCTTCGACCACGTCCGCCGCACCGTGGAACGCCGCGAGGGCCGCGAAGAACACGAGGCGGCGATCGCCCAGGCGCTGGATGCGCTGCTGTGGCGCGCGAGCCAGGGACTGGGCAGCAGACGAGAGCGGACGGTAGCCGCCCGGGCCCAGGCTGCTGCACAGATGACCGATCCCTCCCCCGTCACCACACCGCAGCAGTGGCCTGCGCCTCTCGCGCCGGGGGCCTCGTTCGGGCTGCCCGGTTCCTTCACCGCCCCGCTGGACGCCGACGGCTGGGACATCGACGACAGCCTGGATGACATCGACGACGATCCGGGCGGCGAGGACTACCTTCTCGCCGCCCTCGCCGACGGCCAGGACGCCACGGCAGGCCACGCGGATGAAGCGTCCGAGCCGACGGCCGCAACGGCCGGGGACCAGGCCGCTGAGCAGACGCCGGACGCTGGCGGGGCGGGCGGCATGCGCATCTACGACCCGTACCAGGAGGCCCAGGCATGGTGACGGCCCAGCCCGCCAGCACGAGCACTTTCAGTCCACTGACGACGTGGGACGGGTGGCAGCAGTTCGTCGACACGCCCCAGGTACCGGCACGGGACGTCGGCGACCAGGAGTGGACGCTGGAGCAGCGGGAGAACCACCACGCGCGGTTCGTGGTGCTGAAGACCCCCGCGATGGACACCATCTCCACCGCGGTACGCCGTCTGCTGCTGCTCAACCGCGGCCAGCAGGGCGGGGCCCGGCGCGGCCTGATCATCTCCGGGCCGGCCACAACCGGGAAGACCACCGCGATGCAGCAGCTCGGGCGCACCGTCGAACTGGCCGACCGGCGCCGCCACCCGAACCGGGACGGACATCTGCCGGTCCTGTTCATCACCGTGCCGCCGTCCTCCACCCCAAAAATGCTCATCAGCGAGTTCGCCCGCTTCCTGGGCCTGCCGACGCTGGAGCGGATGAACCAGATCCAGATCACCAACGCCGTGTGCGAGCTGTTGTGCGAGATGGGCACCCAGCTGGTCCTGGTCGACGACGTGCACCTGATGGACACCCGCAGCCGGGCCGGCGCCGAGACCTCCGATCAGTTGAAGTACCTCGGCGAGCGGATCCCGGCGACGTTCGTCTACTCCGGAATCGACGTCGAGACCTCACCGCTACTGACTGGCGTGCGCGGCTCCCAGCTCGCCGGCCGCTTCAAGATCGTGCGTAACCAGCCGCTGCGCTACGGCAGCAGCGCGGACAAGCAGGTCTGGAATGCCCTGGTGAACGGCATGGACAGCGCGCTGCGGCTGCGCCGGCACCGGCCCGGCACGCTGGTCACACACGCCGCCTACCTGCACGCCCGCACTGGCGGACGCATGGGCAGCCTCTCCCACCTCATCCGCGAAGCCGCCCTGGTGTCCCTGCCGGATGGGACCGAGAAGGTCACCAAGAAGCTGCTCGAACAGATCGAGCTCGATACCGCCGCCGAACAACGGGCCCGGGCACCCAGGCGCCACCGGATGCCCACGCAACGTCAGCCCTGACGGGCGGCGTCTGCCTCAACCGTCCGCCCCGATCCCCCGTTCGGCCACGGCTCGGATGCCAGTACATCCGGGCCCGCCGGGAAACGGCCTCTGCTCGATGCACGACTTTCTTCCACCACAGCCGCAGCCGCCGCGTACGGCTGCGGCACGTCCGGGGCCGGTACGGCTCGCGCCGCTGCAGGGCGAGACGAACCTTTCGTACCTGGACCGGCTGGCCGACCGCTACCGGCTCGGTGTCAGAGACCTCGTCCCTGCGCTGCTGCAGGTCGGCGGAGGCCTGTTCAAGGGCTACCGCACGGACGGCGAGGTCTGCCTCAACGCCGAAGCCCGCGCCCGCGTCTGCGCGTTCAGCCGCGTGCCCGAGGAGATCCTTCAGCGGGCCCTGCCTGCCTGGACCGCCCAGGAACCCGCCGCGCCGGACGGCGCGGGCACGGCTGGGCGGTTCCGCTTCGGGGCCGTGGTCCCGGCTGCGGGGGAAGGCTGCCGGCTGTGCACGGCCGCACGCACCGGACGGGCCAAGCCTGCACGGCTGTACTTGCAGCCGCACACCCGGATCTGTCCGCGCCACCGGCGCTGGCTGCTCGGCACCCACTGGGTCGACGGTGCGCCGACCGGCATCGAGCAGATCGACCTGACGGGGCTGCCGGAGATGCTCGCGGCACACCGGCGGCACCTGAATCTGCTGCGCCATCGGCCGGACGCGTCCAAGGCGTTCGAGGTCGCCCATGCCGTGGCCGTCTCCTGGTGGGCGCAGCAGTGGCCTGAGGAAGAGCAGTGGCCGCACCGGGCACACAGGCTCGCGCCGCCAAGCACCGATCCCGGCTGGTGGCGGCTGCTGGCCAGGGACGCGGTCACCTACCCGGAGACGGTTGCCCTCGCCTCTGTTCTCGTTGACGAACGATTCAGGCGGCGGCTGCTCGCCGAGAGCGGCGGCCGCCTGCCGCACACCCTTGCGGACACGCCCGCTCTGGTCAGCGAGCTGGCCCAGATCACCAACCGGGGCTGGCTGCCCGAGAAGATCGCTTCGACCTCAGCCGGGCCCTTGCTGGTATGGGTGCACCACTGCGTGCGGTCCCCTGCTGGTGCAGATGCCGCCGATCGTTTGTGGACGCTGCACATGGCACACCGGCCCCGGCCCATCGCCCGGGAACTGCAGGCCTATCGCGACGCGGGCCGTAAGCCGGAGGCGGTGGGAGGCAGCCCGTCACGGGGCCGCGGGCTTCGGCTCACCCCCGAGCAGGCATTTCATACCGGCCTGGCCCACGCCCGTGCCTACGCTGCCCTTCACGGCCACCTCGCGGCTCCGATCGGCGAGCGGTTCAACGGCTTTGCGCTGGGCCGGTGGTTGTCGAACCACCGGAAATCCCCCGCGGTACCGCCCGAACACGTCGCGGAACTCGAGGCGCTGGATCCGTGGTGGCGACCGCCGTGGACGGTGATGTGGCAGCGTTCCTACTACGAAGCCCGCGACCACGCCCGCGCCCGCGGGCCCTTGCGGCCCGAACACGGCTTTCCCACCACCGGCTTCGGCCTGGGCGAGTGGCTCTACAACCAGTGCACCGGCTATGACGACCTGCACCCCGCGCAGCAGCGCCTGCTGTCCGGCATCGGCCTCACCCTTGAGGCCGTACGGGCGGCGCGGCCTCGCCGCAAGCACATGGCCACCCACTTCCAGCGCACCCTCGCGGGTGCACGCGCCTTTGCCGGCGCCCACGGCACGCTGGTGACCGCGACCGCCGACACCGTCCAGGACGGGTTCAAGCTGGGGCAGTGGCTGGCCAGTCAGCGCAGCAAAGACCGCGCCTACCAGCTGCGTCATGGCGCACCCTCGCCCCGCGCGCTGGCGCTGTCGGCGATCGACCCCTGGTGGAACCCGCCCTGGACCCTGGAGTGGCAGCGCTCCTGGCACCAGGCACGCACCCACATCGGAGACGGTCACGTCCTGGACGCTGCGGCCGGGTTCCCCGGTACCGGCAGCGCCCTCGCCACGTGGCTGACCAACCAGTGCGCCCAGTACGACACACTCCTGCCCGACCAGCAGGACCTCCTCGCCCGGATCGGCCTGAGCGCGGACCGGGCCCGCAGCGCCGCCGCCCGGCCCGCCGAGAACGAGGCCGACTTCGCCGTCGGACTGGGCTACGCACGCTCCTACCACGCCGCCCGCAAAACCCTCGCCGCCGGAATCGACACGGTCCACGACGGATTCCAGCTGGGGCGATGGCTGCGCCGACAGCGTCAGCACGCCCGTGCCGACGCCCACCGGGGTGCGCCTCCTTCTGCCGCAGCGAAGGCGCTGGACGCGGTCGATCCCTGGTGGTGCCCGCCCTGGAGCCTGGCGTGGCAGCGCGCCTGGCAGCACATCCACGACCAGGTGCGCTCCGGTCACCAGCTCGACGCCACGCACGAGTTCCGCAGCTTCGCTCCCACCGAGCGCGCCTGGCTACGCCGGCAGGCCACGAGCTACGACGATCTGCATTCCGGCCAGCATCGCCTCCTGGCCGACATCGGCCTCACCAAGGAGAGCGCCCTCGCCCGGCCTGTCACCCCGTACGCCGAAACCGCGCTGGCCCACGCCCGCGCCCACTGCGCCGCGCACGGCAGTCTGGCAACGCCGTACCGCGCCCTGCACGACGGGTTCCCCCTGGGGCCCTGGCTGGCCCGACGACGCCTCCTGGCCCAGAGCACGAAGACCGCCTATGCCGTTCACCGCGCCCTCGCCGCCCTTGACCCCTGGTGGAACCCACCCTGGCCCATGCGCTGGCAGCGCGCCTTTCACCGCGCCCGCACCACGCCCATCAGCGCCGGCACGAGCTCTTGGGCCTCCGCCCAGCGCGCCGCCTGGCACCGGCTGCACCCCCCAACAGCGCGCACTCCTCACCGACATCAACATCACCCCCGAAGAGCGGAACACCGCCCAGCGACGCGAAGCGAACCGCTCCTATCCCCCAAGCCCCGGGCTGGCCCACGCCCGCGCCTGGGCCGAGGAGACCGGCAGCCTCTGCGTCCCCAAAAGCGGGCACCATGAGGGCTTTCCTCTGGGGGTCTGGCTGATCCAACAACGCCGCAAAGCCGGCCAACGCCGCCTGTCCCCCGCCACCCTGCACGCCCTCGACACCATCGACCCCTGGTGGAACCCGCCCTGGCCCTACCACTGGCACCGCACCTACCACCAAGCCCGCGAGCATCACCACACAGGCCAGCCCAATCCCCCCGCCCTCCAGCAGTGGGCCGATATCCAACGCACCCGGTGGGACATCCTCCACCCCCAGCAGCAACATCTCCTCACCACCATCGGCATCCAGCCCGGGTAGAACCGAGAAATTCGAGGCACCGAAGTGCGTGCCTGGCACGCGACATGTGCGGCGCGTACACCAGTGAGGCAAGGCTGGCCGTCGTTTGCCTGCCCCGCAGAGAAGACCGTCACTGTACGTCTCCCGAGACGGCAGTGGTCATCCGCTTGGCCCGGGTGAGGGCCACGTAGAGCTTGCGGTGGTCTTCGCTCTCGGAGCTGAGGCCTTGTCGCAGGGTTTCGCGCTCCGGGCCGGTGAGGCACACGCCGACGGCGTCCCACTCGCGGCCCTTGGCCTGATGGGCGGTGAGGCCGGGGACAATTCGGGATGCAGAGGCGTGGAGGCGGGCTCTCAAGTTCTCCAGGCGTGCGGTGTGGGTGTGGTTGCGTCGTCTGGGCAGGGGACGGTCGGTTTCGCTGGCGACGACCGTGTTGAGGGAGGTCCAGATCTCGGCGATACCAGTCGTGCCCGCTAGGTCAGCGGCGATGGCCTGGAGGGGGGAGCGCAGGCGCTGCGCCGCCTCGTGGTCGATGCCGAGGGTGATGAGGGCGTCGCTGTGGAAGGTGGCGTTTTCCCCGAACGTCCGCTGGGTGACTTCGCTGAGTAGGAGGGTGCAGGCTGCTTCGTGGATCTGGCCTGTGGTCGATCCGTAGGCAAGGGGCAGAACATGAGGGCCGGCCTCCCACAGGGGTTTCCATCGCAGGGCGAGGAAGACGTCCATGTTCTCGGCATGTCCTTCGGGAAGGGTCACACCCTGTCCTGCGCGCAGTTGGTCAGCCAGTAGGGCTTGTTGGGCGCTCTTCCACCGGAAGGAGGTGCGCAGGTCGCGCTGGACGAAGCAGGCATCCTGGACCAGGCAGGGCACTTGTTCCGGGCGGGCGCCACGGAATCCGTACAGCGCCTGCCACGGATCACCGACCACGGTGACCTCCAGGCCTGCGTCGGCGGCGAGGCGGACCAGGGACAGGTCAAGGGCATTGGCGTCGAAGATCTCGTCGACGATCAGCGCCCGGGCGGTCTGGACGAGGCGGGCGAGCAGGACGTCGCGAACGCCGTGGGTGCCCAGGGCCGATTCGAGGAGATGGCGTGCATCCTGGTGTGTGCAGTACCCGTCGGCCAGGGCCTCGCCGACGTCCACGGTGCTGGGTCTGTTCGCTTTCCCGGCCCGTCGCACGATCTGGGTGACTACCTGGCCTGTTTCCAGGGCCACGGTGGTTTCTCTGTCGGTCCATTGAGTGGATAGCAGCACCCGCCAGTGGTCGATGACGGTGAGGCGGCGGTGTCCTGCGGGCCACCGCACGTGGCCGGTGTGCAGGAGGTGGGTGAGCAGGTCGCACACGATGGTGTCGAGTGTGACGATGCGGTGCGGCCAGGCAAGAGCGTCCGGGCCCCATTGGCTGAGCACGCGATCGCGGAGTTCGGCGGTCGCGGAGCGGGTAAAACTGACCGCGATGACGGCGCGCTGGTCGTTGCCGTGGAAGCGCTGGATGCCGAAGCGTTGAGCCGCCACGGTGGTCTTGCCGGATCCCGGGGCCGCTTCGATGTAGAGGCGGCGGTGAGGTGTTCCGGCCGCGGTCAGCTGCTCACTGGTGAGAGCGCTGGCGGCGTCAGCTCGGGTCACGATCCGTGTCCCCCCATGGGTCCGCTGCCCACGGTTCAGATCCCCAGGTACCGGCTGCCCACGGGCCGGTGTTGGCGGGCTGCGCCGGGGCGGTGGGCCAAGCTCCTGCGGGCACGGGCGCCGGCGACGCAGCAGGGCTGCCGGGGTCGACCGGGGGCAGGTCAGGGATGGTGGGCGGCAAGGCGTGCGGGACGTCTTTCTCCTCTGCTTCTCCTTCCTGGGGGCCGTCTTCGTCCTTGGGTTCTGCGGGGTGCGGAAAGAGGAAGTCGAACAGGTTCTTGAGATGGTCGGGGACCTGGACCGGTTTGCCGTGTTCGACTGCATCGGCCAGGAGAAAGGCCAGTGCGTCGGCGAAGGCCGCCTTGTCCTTGGCGTGCAGGCCCGCCGGCACGTCGGGGGCGCCCTTCTTGCCTTTACGGGCGCTCTTGAACAGGTTGTGCACCGTCTGCGGGGTGATCGGTCCGATGGGTGCTGCGCCGATGTCGGTCAGCGCGGTCTCGATGAGCTGCTCGTTGCCCTGGGTGATGGCCGGCTCCAGTGTCGGGTGGCTGATGAAGGCCTGCACCACGGCCGGATCGTGGTCGGTCAGCCAGGTGGGCGGGGCGGGCTGTTCGTCGAAGGGCTTGTCGCTGTCGCGCAGAACGGCCAGCCGGGCGCAGATTTCCGCGCCCCTTGTCGCCAGGAGCCGTGAGGTCCATGGCCCAACCTTCGCCCCGACGTACATGATGCTGAGTGCTTCGATGAAGGCTCGCTTAGCCTCGTCCGGACCGGCCCAGGCCCTGCCGAAGTCGCGGAGGATGGCGGCTTCAGTCACGCCTTCGACCACGACGAGCCGCTCGGCGAACAGTGCGGCCGAGCGGCTGGCGTCCATGTGCAGGCGGGCCATGCGCAGTGTCTTGTCACGCTCAGTCATCGGGATCTTGGCGATCGGCCGGCAGACGCGCTGGCCGTCCGGCGTGCGCCGCAGCACGACCAGTTGTTCGGGGTCGCAGGAGGTGATGATGTCGGTGGCGTGACTGGAGAGCACGATCTGCAGTTCCGGACGCTCACGCACGGTCTTGCGCAGGTAGCGCACGAGGGCGTGCTGCAGCTGGGGGTGAAGGTGGGCCTCGGGCTCCTCGATGACGACGGTGGCGTGGAACGGGGTGCGGGGAAAGAAGGAGTCCGCCTCCGATTCGGCTTCCGCCGCGGCCTGCACGCGGCGCTCCCGCGCCAGTTGCTCCTCCTCCGCTTGCGTCAGTTCCCCGGGTTCGTCGCTGGTCTCGGACGCCTCTTCTGCGGCTGCGGCGCGTGCGGCGGAGTCGGGTATCGCGGCCAGCGTGACGGCCATGTGGAGCAGGTTGACGTAGCCCAAACCCGAGACTTCCAGCGGGCGGGCCGATGTGCGGCCTTCGATGACGGCCAGCATCAGTTCCAGAACACGCGCGAGGTAGGAGTCATCTATCACCTGTCCCCGCACGTAGGACCATTGGCGCTGCACACCCGAAGTGAGGGAGGCGAGATGGGTGCTGATGCGTTCTTCGACGGCTTCGATGAGCCCGTCCTTGGCGAGGTTCTCCAGGAGCCGGGAGGCCTTCACCCGCAGCGGCACCAGGCTGCGGGTGCCGTCGAGGCGTTCCTGCTGGGCGCGCAGCAGCTCGATAAGGATCCGGGTCTCGCGACGAGCCAGCTCATCCAGGGGGTGGCGCCAGGCTGGCAGGTAGATGAACTTGAACGGGTCCGTCCCCAAACCCGGTTGCTGTATTCGGTGCCGGTCGACCTGAGCGCGGATCGTGCCGAGGTTGCGCTGGAATCCGCTGAACCATTGCTGTGCGACGCCGTCGGCGGAGCGGTGCAAAGAGCCCCGGATCTGCTGTCCTAGGGGGCCTTCGGCACTCGCGGTGTGCTCCAGTCTGTACTGCACCTCAACGCCCTGAGCATCACCTGTGCCCAGAACGGCCGCGCTCTGCCTGGGCAGCAGGGGAAAGCGGCTGGTGTGCGCCAGATACAGGGAATCGGTGATCGTGGTTTTGCCGGCTCCGTTCGCCCCGATCAGAACGCTGAAGCGGCCCGGTAGATGACACTCGATCTCCCCCTCAGCACTCGCTCTCAGCCCAGAGACCTTCACACGGCTCAAATACAACGGATCCCCCTACCGGTCCTGATGGCTCACCACTCTCCATCATCGCTGCTGGCACTGACATCCCTCACCCCAAAACCGCACCGCTCCCTGGCCGACCCGCCCTCCGCCTGCCAACGGTCCCGCCATCCAAATAGCGACCCAGACCATCTGGACATCAGCCAGCCAAACTGCACAGCCGCAGGCCGAGGGCCAAAAACCCTCACCGCGCCTACTGCAGCAGGTCAGCCCAGCATCAAACGAACCCATACAACTGAGAAACCCCAGCTCACGCAGCAGCCACTGCGCACAAAAGACGGGCCGCGACAGCCGCCCTCACCCCACCTGACTGAGATCGCCGCGACCGACCCATGGTGGAACCCGCCCTGGGACCTGCACTGGCAGCGCAACTACTACCGCGCCCGCGACCACGTCGAAGCGGGCCGCCCCTTCGACCCCGCCGGGCTGGTCCCCTCCCCCGGCACCGTCCTGGGGAGCTGGATCAGCAGGGCCTGCCTGCAGTACGACCAGCTCCACCCAGACCAGCAGCAGCTTCTAGCACTGATCGGCGTCACGCCCGAGGTCGCCCACGCGCGCACCCGCCGTGCATACCCCTGGCGCACCGCTGTCGAACACGCCAAGGCCTTCGCCGAGACCCACGGCCATCTGGCCGTGCCCCACGACACCCTCCACGAGGGCTTCTCCCTGGGCCGATGGCTGATCAAACAGCGCTACCGCGCCAACAAGACCAGCCCCTCCTTCCCCGCGGCCCGCGCCCTGACCGCCATCGACCCCTGGTGGAAC
>NZ_LIRG01000222.1 GCF_001419695.1 Streptomyces prasinopilosus | reverse complement strand
CAGTTGGTGGGGAGCCGCAGGCTCCGCGGGCTCCCCCGACCCCCTCGGCCCGTTCCACCTCGCCGCCGAGCTGCGGCTCCCCACCAACTGGCTCGACTACCTCATCCTCGGGATCTACTTCGTCGTCGTGCTCGGCATCGGCTTCGCGGCCCGCCGGTCCGTGAAGACCAGCCTCGACTTCTTCCTGTCCGGCCGCTCCCTGCCCGCCTGGGTCACCGGCCTGGCGTTCATCGCCGCCAACCTGGGCGCCACCGAGATCCTGGGCATGGCCGCCAACAGCGCGCAGTACGGCGTCTACACCACGCACTGGTACTGGATCGGCGCCATCCCGGCGATGGTCTTCCTCGGCCTGGTGATGATGCCGTTCTACTACGGCTCCAAGGTCCGCTCGGTCCCCGAGTTCCTGCTGCTGCGCTTCGACAAGGGCGCCCACCTGCTCAGCGCGGTCCTGTTCGCCTGCGCGGCCATCCTCATCGCCGGCGTCAACCTCTACGCGCTGGCGATCGTGGTCGAGGCGCTGCTGGGCTGGCCGCAGTGGGTGGCCATCGTGGTCGCCGGCTTCTTCGTCCTGGCGTACATCACCCTCGGCGGCCTGTCCTCGGCCATCTACAACGAGGTCCTGCAGTTCTTCGTGATCCTCGCGGCGCTGATCCCGATCACCGTGCTCGCGCTGAGGAGCGTCGGCGGCTGGGACGGACTGTCGGCCTCCCTGACCGAGTCCCGCGGCGCCGACTTCATGACGGCCTGGGGCGGCACCGGCATCGGCAGCGACAACCCGCTCGGCGCCAACTGGCTGACCATCGTCCTCGGCCTCGGCTTCGTCCTGTCCTTCGGCTACTGGACGACCAACTTCGCCGAGGTGCAGCGCGCCCTGTCCGCGAAGAACCTCTCCGCGGCCCAGCGCACCCCGCTCATCGCCGCGTTCCCGAAGATCTTCATCGTGTTCCTGGTGATGATCCCGGGTCTGGCCGCGGCCGTCCTGGTGCCGCAGATCGGCACCGCGGGCTCGGATCTCCAGTACAACGACGCCATCCCGTACCTCATGGAGCAACTGCTGCCCAACGGTGTCCTGGGCATCGCCGTGACGGGTTTGCTGGCCGCGTTCATGGCGGGCATGGCGGCCAACATCTCGTCCTTCAACACGGTGTTCACCACCGACATCTGGGCGCGGTACGTGGTGAAGGGCCGCGAGGACGGGTACTACGTCGGCTTCGGCCGGCTGATCACCGTGATCGGGGTCCTGGCGTCGATCGGCACGGCCTTCCTGGCCTCGTCGTTCTCGAACATCATGAGCTACCTCCAGACACTGTTCTCGTTCTTCAACGTGCCGATGTTCGTGGTCTTCATCATCGGCATGTTCTGGAAGCGGGCGTCGGTGAAGTCCGGCTTCTGGGGCCTGCTCGCCGGCACCACCGCCGCGATGGTCAACTACTTCGTCCTCTACGAGCGGGGCATCGTCGACATCCCCTCCGACCAGGGCGCCAACTTCGTCTCCGCGATCGCGGGCTTCGTCGCCGGCGCGGTGGTCATGGTCGCGGTGTCGCTGTTCACCGCGCCCAGACCGGCCGAGGACCTCCAGGGCCTGGTCTACGGCACCACCTCGCCCGGCATGGCCGAGCCGCCCGCCGAGGGCGACGACGCCTGGTACCGCAGGCCGGCACTGCTCGGCTGGGGCGCGGTGATCCTGGCGGCCGCCTGCTACATCCCGTTCTCGTTCTGACCGCGGGAGGATTGAGAGACCATGTCCGACCACCACTCCGCATCCCCGTCCGGCCCCGGCCCCCACTCGGGTTCCTCGTCCGGGGGCGGCCCCGCGCACGACCCGGCCCACTACTCGGACAAGGACCTCCAGGAGGAGGTCTCCGCCCTGCGGACCAAGTCCGCGACCGCCGCCCGTCTCTTCGACATCCGCCGCCTCATCGGCGCCCTGTTCGTGGTGTACGGCGTCATCGTCACGATCGCGGGCATCACCGCGTCCGACGCGGCCATCGAGAAGGCCGAGGGCGTCAACATCAACCTGTGGACCGGCCTGGGCATGCTCGCCCTGGGCCTGTTCTTCCTCGTCTGGCTGAAACTCCGGCCCACGGCCCCGCCGCCCGGTGATCAGTCGCCCTGTGGCCGCTCCTGGACGGCGTCCGTGACGTCCGGGGGCGGC
>NZ_LIRG01000221.1 GCF_001419695.1 Streptomyces prasinopilosus | reverse complement strand
CGGCGGGCCGCCCGCCCCCGCATATCCTGGCCGGGCCCGGTGACGCCGCCGGGCCCGGCACCGCAGTCGCCCGCACGGAGGAACCCATGGCCGCCGCACCACCGCCCGCAGCGTCGCGTATCGCCGTCGTCACCGGCGCGAGCGGCGGGATCGGGGCCGCCACCGCACGCGGACTCGCCGAGGCCGGCTACCGCGTCGTCCTCACCGCCCGCCGCAAGGACCGGATCGAGGCGCTCGCCGAGGAGCTGAACGCGGCGGGCCACACGGCGACCGCGTACCCGCTCGACGTCACCGACCGCGCGGCCGTCGACGAGTTCGCCACCGCGTTCAGGACCGTGGGCGTGCTGGTCAACAACGCCGGCGGCGCCCTGGGCGCCGACCCGGTCGCGACCGGCGACCCGGAGGACTGGCGCCGGATGTACGAGACCAACGTCATCGGCACCCTGCACCTCACCCAGGCGCTGCTGCCCAAGCTGGAGGCGAGCGGCGACGGCACCGTCGTCGTCGTGACCTCGACCGCCGGGCACGCCACCTACGAGGGCGGCGCCGGCTACGTCGCCGCCAAGCACGGCGCCCACGTCCTCGCCGAGACCCTGCGTCTGGAGATCGTCGGCCGGCCCGTCCGCGTCGTCGAGATCGCCCCCGGCATGGTGAAGACCGAGGGGTTCGCCCTCACCCGCTTCGGCGGCGACGAGGCGAAGGCCGCCCAGGTGTACGAGGGCGTCGCCGAACCCCTCACCGCGGCGGACGTCGCCGACACCATCACCTGGGCGGTGACCCGCCCCAGCCACGTCAACGTCGACCTGCTGGTCGTCCGCCCGCGCGCCCAGGCCTCGAACCACAAGGTGCACCGGGAGCGCTGAGGGCGGCGCCCCGGGCCCCGTCCGTCCCGCCGGAGCGGGCCGGACGGGCTCCGGTCAGCCCTTCACGCAGACGACCTGCTTCAGCTTCGCCACGACCTCCACGAGGTCCCGCTGCTGGTCGATGACCTGCTCGATCGGCTTGTACGCGCCCGGGATCTCGTCCACGACCCCGGAGTCCTTGCGGCACTCCACGCCCCGCGTCTGCTCCTCCAGGTCCTTGGCCGAGAAGCGCCGCTTCGCCGCGTTGCGGCTCATGCGGCGGCCCGCGCCGTGGGACGCCGAGTTGAAGGAGTCCTCGTTGCCGAGGCCCTTGACGATGTACGAGCCCGTGCCCATGGAGCCCGGGATGATCCCGAACTCGCCGGCGCCCGCGCGGATCGCGCCCTTGCGGGTGACGAGCAGGTCCATGCCGTCGTAGCGCTCCTCGGCCACGTAGTTGTGGTGTGCGCTGATCTCCGCCTCGAAGGCCGGCTTCGCCTTCCTGAACTCCTTGCGGATCACGTCCTTCAGGAGCGCCATCATGATCGAACGGTTGCGCCGCGCGTACTCCTGCGCCCAGAACAGGTCGTTGCGGTAGGCCGCCATCTGCGGGGTGTCCGCGACGAAGACGGCGAGGTCGCGGTCGACCAGGCCCTGGTTGTGCGGGAGCTTCTGGGCCACGCCGATGTGGTGCTCGGCGAGTTCCTTGCCGATGTTCCGGGAACCGGAGTGCAGCATCAGCCAGACAGATCCGGCCGTGTCCGTGCAGACCTCGACGAAGTGGTTCCCGCCGCCCAGCGTTCCCATCTGCTTGCCGGCCCGCTCGTGACGGAACCTGACCGCCTCCGCCACCCCGTCGAACCGCCCCCAGAAGTCGTCCCAGCCGCCGGTCGCGAACCCGTGCAGGCGGGACGGGTCCACGGGGGTGTCGTGCATCCCGCGCCCGACGGGGATCACCTGCTCGATCCTCGAGCGCAGCCGGGACAGGTCGCCCGGCAGGTCGTTCGCCGTCAGGGACGTCCTCACCGCCGACATGCCGCAGCCGATGTCGACCCCCACCGCGGCGGGACACACGGCGCCCCGCATCGCGATGACCGAGCCGACCGTGGCCCCCTTGCCGTAGTGCACGTCCGGCATCACGGCGAGGCCCTCGATCCAGGGCAGGGTCGCCACGTTCCGCAGCTGCTGGAGGGCGACCTCCTCCACCGACGCCGGGTCCGTCCACATGCGGATCGGCACCTTCGCGCCGGGCATCTCCACGTACGTCATGTCTTCCTCGTTCCCCCGTAAAGCGACATAAGCTCAAAAACGCAAAAACCGTCGCCGGGGTCGACGAAAAGGACTTCGGACCGGCGTCCACGGCAGTGCGTGCGATACACATTGTCTGCCGGGGGTGCCCCCGTGCGGCAAGCGAATAAGCAGCGAGGACACTGGTAGACCCGGCGGGCCGAGGCCCGCGCCCCCCGTCGAGAGGAGCCCGGCCGTGCAGCGGAGGGCCTACGTACCCGGCGTCGCCGCGCTCCTCGCGGCCCTGATGGCCGGATGCACCGGCAGTTCGGACGACGGAGGCCCGTCGGACAGCTCCAACCCGGGCAGCGCCGGGACGGCGTCACCGGCGGCCCAGCCCGGCAGGTACGCCACCCTCCCGGAGCCCTGCGGCGCGATCGGCCCCGGAACGCTCGACGAACTCCTGCCCGGCATCAGGGAGATGACCGACGAGGCCCGGCGGACGAAGGCGTACGCGGGCGAGGCGACGCTCACCTACGACACCGACCGCAAGGTGGGCTGCAGTTGGAAGGTGGAGTCGGCCGAGGCCACCAACCGCCTGGTGGTCGACTTCGAGCGGGTCGTCTCCTACGACCACGCCGTCAGCGACGACAACCAGGCCGAGGAGCTCTTCGCGGCGAAGCGGGAGGCGGCGGACCTGCCGGAGCCGGTGGCCACCGAGTCCGGTTCCGCGGACCCGGACGACGACGCCGGCGGCGCGTCCGCCGACCCGGACGCCTCCTCGTCCCCTTCGGCCCGCCCCTCGGACTCCTCCGCACCCTCCGACGCGTCCGGGACCTCCGGCCCCTCCGGTGCCGACGCCGCGGCGGCCACCAGGACCTCCGGCTCCGGCTCGCCGTCCGAGGACGGTTCCTCCCCCGCGTCGCCGTCCGTCCCGCCCGCCGGCCTCCAGCCGCGCCTCCTGGACGAATTCGGCGACGAGGCCTTCATCGACGACGAGCTGAGCAGTTCCGGATCGACCGTCAAGCAGCGTTCGGTGACTGTGGCGTTCCGCACGTCCAACGTGATCGTGACGATCGAGTACGCGGAGCAGCCGGCGACCGTCGGCACCGTCCCGGACAGCGGGGAACTGCAGGACAGGGCGCGGAAACTGGCCTCCCTGCTGGCCGATTCGCTGGGCGGCTGAACCGCGCACCCCGCTCCTCCACCGCCCCGCGCGAAGCGTCCGAAGGAGGACCGGGCGGCCGGCTCACCGCGTACCGTGATCCCTTGGCCCCCGTTCCGACCGCAGGGAACACAAGCGTCATGAGTGAAGGAACCATGCAGCGACGAGCACAGCGAGCGAAGCGCCTCCACCGCGTCCTTGTCGGCGCGGCCGCCGTCCCCGCCATGCTGATCGCCGCCGGCTGCTCCTCGGACTCCGGCTCCGGCGACGGCGAGGACAAGGCGGGTGGCGGCCCGGCGTCGGCGTCCGCGTCCGCCTCCGCGAGCCCGTCCCCGACGGTGCGGGCCGCGGTGTACAAGGACCTGCCGGAGGCGTGCGACGTCCTGTCGAAGAAGACCCTGGAGGACCTCGTACCGAAGGCGAAGTCGGGCAAGGAGAGCCAGTCCGACGACATCTCGACGCGGGCCGGCTGCTCCTGGGACAGCCTCGCCAACAAGGGCGTGGACGGCTCGCAGTTCCGCTGGCTGAGCGTGTCGATGCTGCGCTTCGAGTCGGACACCGCGCGGGGCGCCGGCGACGAACTGGCCAAGGAGTACTACGGCAAGCGGGTCGAGGAGGTCCGGGCCGCCGAGGGTGCCGAGGACGCGAAGTCCGAACCCGTCGCGGACACCGGCGACGAGGCGACGGCCGTGCGCTACGACCTGAAGAAGAAGGAAGGCACCTTCAAGCAGCAGACGGTCGTGGCCCGCGTCGAGAACGTCGTCCTCACCCTCGACTACAACGGGGCGGGTCTCGCCGGCGACAAGGCGCCGAACGCCGACGACCTGATGAAGGACGCGAAGAAGGCGGCGAAGGAAGCGGTGGGGGCCGTGACCGGGACCGGCGGCGGCAAGGACTCCGGCGCAGACTCCGGGAGCGGTGCGCCGTCGAAGCCGGCGTCCTCCTCCGCGCCGGCGAAGGACTGAGGCTCCGGGAGCCACGGCGCCGGACCTCGGCGCCCGGCCCCGGGACGGGCACGGGGGCAGTCCCGGGGACGGGTCCGGCCCCGTGTCCGGCGGGTCCGCGGGCAGTCCCGGAAGCGGGTCCGAAGAGGTGCGCCGGGACTCCGATGCGGAACCGGCCACTCGTTCTCCGCACACATGTGCCACTCTGTTGCGCGCAACAACACGCCTGAGGAGGGGAGTACGGGTGGCCGCGCCCATTCAGCTGACACGGACGCACCGGGTTCTCATCGGCGTGGTCGTCGCCGGAGCCGTGGTCATCGCCGGCATCGGCTTCGCGGGGTCCTACGCGGCCGTCCGCGAACTGGCCCTGCAGAAGGGCTTCGGGAACTTCAGCTACGTGTTCCCGATCGGCATCGACGCGGGCATCTGCGTCCTGCTGGCCCTGGACCTGCTGCTGACCTGGATCCGCATCCCCTTCCCGCTGCTGCGCCAGACGGCGTGGCTGCTGACGGCGGCGACGATCGCCTTCAACGGCGCGGCCGCCTGGCCGGACCCGCTCGGCGTGGGGATGCACAGCGTGATCCCCGTCCTGTTCGTGGTGTCCGTGGAGGCCGCCCGGCACGCGGTCGGCCGGATCGCCGACATCACCGCGGACAAGCACATGGAGGGCGTCCGCCTCACCCGGTGGGTCCTCTCGCCGATACCCACGTTCCTGCTGTGGCGGCGGATGAAGCTGTGGGAACTGCGGTCCTACGAGCAGGTCATCAAGCTGGAGCAGGAACGTCTCGTCTACCAGGCCCGGATGCGCTCCCGCTTCGGCCGCGGCTGGCGCCGCAAGGCCCCGGTGGAGTCCCTGATGCCGCTGCGCCTGGCCAAGTACGGCGTCCCCCTCGCCGAGACGGCCCCGGCGGGTCTGGCGGCGGCCGGCATCGAACCGGCGCTGATCCCACCGGCCCCCGAGCACCGGGCCGCCGCGGACGACACGGCCACCGCGGCACCGGCGCTCTCCCTGCACAAGGCGGCCCCGCCCGCCGAGCGGCGCGCCGAGCTGACGGGCGGCCCCGGCGACCGCGGAGGGCCCGCGGAGCACGGCGCCTCCGGTGACGGGACCGACGACGGCCCGTACGGCGAGGACCACCGCGACGCCCGCGGCCCCCGGGCCCTCCACGACGCCCGCACCCCCCGGGACGTTCCGGACGCGCCGTTCCCGTCCCCGTACGAGCAGCACGGTCCCGAGCGGCAGGGCCCGGACGCGCCGTACGAGCAGCAGCTGCCCGACCCGGACCAGAGCCTGTGGCTGCACGCCCGGGACCCGCAGTCCGTCGAGTACCACGGCGGCTACGACCCCACCTACGACCCCGCCGAGGACCCGCAGTACGCCGCGTGGATGGCGGAGCAGGAGCGGGCCGACCAGTACCGCGGGCAGTTCGAGGAGGCGCCCCCGGCGCAGGAGCCGTCCCCGGAGGACACCGGCACCTTCCCCATCCCGGTCGGACCGGGACGCACCCGTGAGCTGGGCGAGGGCGGCGGCACTCCGGAGCCGTCGGCCCCGGTCCCGGACGAAGAGGGCTACTACCAGGTCTTCAAGCAGTCGATCAGCGGCAGCGGCTACCCGACTCCGCGCGAGTTCGGCGCCAACGTCGAGGCGACGTACGGCCGGACCCTGCCGGACGCCGAGGCCAAGCGCATGGTCATGGAATTCCAGGAAAAACACTTCGTGGAGCTGGAGGAGGACCACATCGCGTGACCCGCGCGGCCCGCTCCCGCGGGCCCGGGTACGACGGGGCGCCCGGTGCCGAGCACCGGGCGCCCCGTCGTGCACCTACGCGTCGGTCAGTGACCGAGCAGCCGCCGCACCCGCTCCTGGCCCACCGCGAGCAGCAGGGTGGGCAGACGCGGGCCGGTGTCCCGCCCGACCAGCAGGTGGTAGAGCAGGGCGAAGAACGACCGCTGCGCGGTCTTGATCTCCGGCGGCAGCTCCTTCAGCGTGGCATCGGCGGGGAAACCGGCCTGCACCTTGGGCACGCCGTACACGTGGTGGGTCAGCCCGTCCAGCGACCAGTGGTCGGCCAGCCCGTCGACCAGCAGCCGCAGGGACTCGCGCCCCTGCTCGTCCAGGGACGCCAGCAGTTCCCCGTCCGGCTCCGTGCGCACGATGGTGCGCTGGTCGGCCGGGACGTGGAGGGAGATCCACGCCTCGGCCCTGTCGTAGCGCGGCCGGGCCTCGTCGAGCGAGGCGAGCGGGCGGGCGGGGTCGAAGTCGCTGAGGATGCGCAGCGCCTGGTCCGCGTGCCCGCCGGTGATGTCGGCGACGGAGGCGAGGGTGCGGTACGGCAGCGGCCGGGGCGTCGTGGGCAGGGCGCCGCTCGCCGTGCCGACCGCGCGGGAGTGCGCGGCGGCGTCGGCGGGCAGGGCGGTGCCGTCGGCGACCTTGGCGTCGAGCCGGTCCCACTCGTCGTAGAGGCGCTGGATCTCCTGGTCGAAGGCGACCTTGAAGGACTGGTTGGGCCGGCGCCGCGCGTACAGCCAGCGCAGCAGCTGCGGTTCCATGATCTTCAGCGCGTCGGCGGGCGTGGGCACGCCGCCGCGCGAGGACGACATCTTGGCCATGCCGCTGATGCCGACGAAGGCGTACATGGGGCCGATGGGCTGCTCGCCGCCGAAGATGCCGACGATCTGACCGCCGACCTGGAACGACGAGCCGGGCGACGAGTGGTCGACGCCGGACGGCTCGAAGATCACGCCCTCGTGGGCCCAGCGCATCGGCCAGTCGACCTTCCAGACCAGCTTGCCGCGGTTGAACTCGCTCAGCCGGACCGTCTCGGAGAAGCCGCAGGCGGTGCAGGAGTAGGTCAGCTCGGTGCTGTCGTCGTCGTAGGAGGTGACGGTGGTGAGGTCCTTCTCGCAGTTGCCGCAGTAGGGCTTGTACGGGAAGTAGCCGGCGGAACCGGTGGAGCCGTCGTCCTCGGCGGCGGCGCCGGAGCCCTCCGCCGCCTCCAGCTCGGCCTCGTCGACCGCCTTCTGCTGCTGCTTCTTCGCCGGGGCCTTCTTGGTGCGGTACTGGTCGAGGACGGCGTCGATGTCGCCGCGGTGCCGCATGGCGTGCAGGATCTGCTCGCGGTAGGCGCCGGAGGTGTACTGCTCCGTCTGGCTGATTCCGTCGAACTCCACGCCCAGTTCGGCGAGCGACTCGACCATGGCGGCCTTGAAGTGCTCGGCCCAGCTCGGGTACGGGGAGCCCTTGGGGGCGGGGACCGAGGTGAGCGGCTTGCCGATGTGCTCGGCCCACGTCTCGTCGACGCCCTCGATCCCGGCGGGGACCTTGCGGTACCGGTCGTAGTCGTCCCAGGAGATCAGGTGCCGGACCCGGTGGCCGCGGCGGCGGATCTCGTCGGCGACCAGGTGCGGGGTCATGACCTCGCGGAGGTTGCCCAGGTGGATCGGGCCCGAGGGGGAGAGTCCGGACGCGACGACGACCGGTTTGCCCGGGGCCCGACGCTCCGACTCCTCGATGACCTCGTCCGCGAAACGGGAGACCCAGTCGGTGGTCTCGGTGCTCTGAGCCACGATCGGCACGTCCTTCTCTCTGCTCGGGCAGCCGGTACGGTCGCACGGCTGACCTCTCCATTCTCCCAGCCCCGGCCTCATCCGCGAAAACCGCTTTTCCCCGCGTGGGATACTCGGCTTCAGCAGTGGCCACCCGCGGTGGCCCCCACAGAAGTCAACAGCTCCGGAACCCGAGCAGAACGGCAGCCTCCCCATGGCCTCGGTCACGTCCCTCAGCGACTCCGTCCAGCAGCACCTCGCGTCCGCGCTCTCGGCCACCCGGCCGGAGGCCGCCGGCGCGGACCCGCTGCTGCGACGCAGCGACCGGGCGGACTACCAGGCCAACGGCATCCTGGCGCTGGCCAAGAAGGCGAAGGCGAACCCGCGGGAGCTGGCCGCCGAGGTCGTCTCGCACGTCGTCACCGGTGACGAGCTGATCAAGGACGTCGAGGTCTCCGGCCCCGGCTTCCTCAACGTCACGGTCGCCGACCGGGCGATCATCGCAAACCTCGCCGCGCGGTACGCGGACCCCGAGCGCCTCGGCGTGCCGGTGGCCGCGGCCCCCGGCACCACGGTGATCGACTACGCCCAGCCGAACGTGGCGAAGGAGATGCACGTCGGCCACCTGCGGTCCGCGGTGATCGGCGACTCGGTGTGCCGGCTCCTGGAGTTCACCGGGGAGAACGTGGTGCGCCGCCACCACATCGGCGACTGGGGCACCCAGTTCGGCATGCTCATCCAGTACCTGGACGAGCACCCGCACGAGCTGGACCACAAGTCCTCCGGGGACGGCGCGGCCTCCGGCGAGGAGGCGATGTCGAACCTGGACCGCCTCTACAAGACCGCGCGCAAGCTGTTCGACTCCGACGAGGAGTTCAAGACCCGCTCCCGGCGCCGGGTGGTCGACCTCCAGGCGGGCGACCCCCACACGCTCGCCATCTGGCAGAAGTTCGTCGACGAGTCGAAGCTCTACTTCTTCTCCGTCTTCGAGAAGCTCGACATGGAGGTCCGGGACGCGGACATCGTCGGCGAGTCCGGCTACAACGACATGCTCGCCGAGACCTGCCGCCTGCTGGAGGAGAAGGGCGTCGCGGTCCGCTCCGAGGGCGCGCTGTGCGTGTTCTTCGAGGACGTCCTGGGCCCGGACGGCAAGCAGGTCCCGCTGATCGTCCAGAAGTCGGACGGCGGCTACGGCTACGCGGCGACCGACCTGTCCGCGATCCGGGACCGCGTCTTCCACCTGAAGGCGGACACCCTGCTGTACGTGGTGGACGCCCGGCAGGCGCTGCACTTCAAGATGGTCTTCGAGACCGCGCGCCGGGCCGGCTGGCTCGGGGACGGCGTGCAGGCGGTCCAGCTGGCGTTCGGCACGGTCCTCGGCAAGGACGGCAAGCCGTTCAAGACCCGTGAGGGCGAGACGGTGAAGCTGGTGGACCTGCTGGACGAGGCGATCGACCGCGCCTCCGCGGTGGTCCGGGAGAAGGCGCAGGACCTGTCCGAGGAGGAGATCGCCGAGCGGGGCGCCCAGGTGGGCGTCGGCGCGGTGAAGTACGCGGACCTGTCGACGTCGGCGAACCGGGACTACAAGTTCGACCTGGACCAGATGGTCTCGCTGAACGGCGACACGTCCGTCTACCTCCAGTACGCGTACGCCCGCATCCGGTCGATCCTGCGCAAGGCCCCCGAGGGCGTGGGCCCGTCCGCGCACCCGGAGCTGGCCCTGCACGAGGCCGAGCGGGCGCTGGGCCTGCACGTGGACGCGTTCGCGGAGACGGTGGCGGACGCGGCGCGCGAGTACGCCCCGCACAAGCTGGCCGCCTACCTGTACCAGCTGGCGTCCCTGTACACGTCGTTCTACGACAAGTGCCCGGTGCTGAAGGCCGGGTCGCCGGAGCAGGTGGCCAACCGCCTGTTCCTGTGCGACGTCACGGCCCGCACGCTGCACCGGGGCATGGCGCTGCTGGGCATCAGGACGCCCGAGCGCCTCTGAGCACCCGGAAGCACCGGACGCGCACGCGGCCCGTCCTCTCCCCCGACGGGAGGACGGGCCGCGGCCGTCGGTGCCGGTGATGGCTAGTGGTTGCTGACGCACCAGTTGGCGAAGGTCTTGAACGCCGCCCGGGTGCCCGGGCCGGCGGTCCCGTGGATCGCGCCGGTGCAGCCCCAGCCGTTGTTCTTCAGGAAGCGCCGCAGCGCCCGCACACCTGGGGGGCCTTGCGCGGATGAGGTCGCCGGAGCGCGCCCGGCTGACGGCCGCCCTGCGGAGCCTCGAGCTGGCCGTGGTCGCCGGGGCACGACCGTGGCCGCCCTCCTCCTGCCACCGGACCGGACGCCCGACGGCGTGAGCGGACCGCCCACGAACGGGGCCGGGAGCGGGACCGGAACGGCGACCGGGGCCGGCCCTCCCCCGCCCCGCTGCCGGGGCCGCGCCTGCGAGGGCCGGGACCCGATGAACATGCTCTGCGGGATCGGCCTGGACACCCTCGTCGAGCGTCGCACCGCTTCCGGCGCCGGTCTGCAGGTGCGCTACAGCCCGGTGTGCGGGACGAGTTGGGGCCGCGTCCGGGACACGCGGGTGGGCGACCGGATCGAACTGACCGCGGCCGGCCCGACCCGCTCCGCCGAGATCACGGACGCCCTGGACGCGACGGCGTACGTCTACACCCCGATGACGAGGACCGCTCCGGGCACCCTCGTGCGGGCCTGCTTCCGGCCCGCCGGGCAGACCCGGCGGGAGGAGTGCTTCGAAGCGACCGTCCGCTGACCCGCACCCCCCCGGCCCGCGCCCCCGGCCCACCCGTCGTGCTCCGCGCTACGCGTCGAGCTTCCCGGCGAACTCGGTGGCCCAGTAGGTGAGGATGTTCTGCGCGCCGGCCCGCTTGATGCCGGTCAGGGCCTCCAGGATCGCCCGGTCCCGGTCGATCCAGCCCTTCTCGGCGGCGGCCTCGATCATCGCGTACTCGCCGGAGATCTGGTACGCGGCGACGGGCACGTCCACGGCGCCGGCGACCTTGGCGAGGACGTCGAGGTAGGGCCCGGCCGGCTTGACCATCACCATGTCGGCGCCCTCCTCGAGGTCGAGTGCCAGCTCGCGCATCGACTCGCGGAGGTTGGCGGGGTCCTGCTGGTACGTCTTGCGGTCGCCCTGGAGCGAGGAGCCGACGGCCTCGCGGAAGGGCCCGTAGAAGGCGGAGGCGTACTTGGCGGTGTAGGCGAGGATCGCGACGTCCTCGCGGCCGATCTGGTCGAGGGCGTCGCGGATGACGCCGATCTGCCCGTCCATCATCCCGCTGGGCCCGACGACGTGGGCGCCCGCGTCGGCCTGGACCTGCGCCATCTCGGCGTACCGTTCGAGGGTGGCGTCGTTGTCGACGCGGCCCTCCGCGTCCAGGACTCCGCAGTGCCCGTGGTCCGTCGTCTCGTCGAGGCACAGGTCGGACATGACGAGCAGGTCGTCCCCGACCTCGGCCCGTACGTCCCGCAGGGCGAGCTGGAGGATGCCGTCCGGGTCGGTGCCGGGGGTGCCGAGGGCGTCCTTCTTGGACTCCTCGGGCACGCCGAACAGCATGATCCCGGAGATCCCGGCGGCCACGGCCTCCGCGGCCGCCTTCTTCAGGGTGTCCCGGGTGTGCTGCACCACGCCCGGCATCGCCTCGATCGGCACCGGCTCGCGCACCCCTTCGCGTACGAAGGCGGGGAGGATGAAGTCGGCGGGGTGCAGCCGGGTCTCGGCCACCATCCGGCGCAGGGCGGGGGTGGTCCGCAGACGCCGGGGCCGGGTGCCGGGGAAAGATCCGTACGTCGTCATGCCTCCCACGCTACGCCCGCCCGCCCCCTGCCTTTACCGACGGCCGGTCGGCGCGGATCCGGACCCGCGCCCGGAGCCCGGAGCCCATCTTCCCGTCCTCCCGTCCTCCCGCCGTCAGCGCGGTTCGAGGGCACCGGGTGCCAGCCCCAGCTCGGACTCGGCGAGGGTGCGGACCATGTGGGCGATCGGGCCGGCCCGGTGCTCGGCGCTGGTGTTGATGTAGGCACTGGTCCCGTCGATCGCGACGAGGACGCGTACGGCCGTCGCCCAGGGGTCGTCGCAGCGGAAGTCCCCCGCCTCCACCCCGGCGGCGACGATCCGCTCGATGCGCCGGCACCAGAGCAGTTCCTGCTCGACGACGTGGTCGCGGAGCACGGGGCGGTAGCGCGACAGGTGCCGGGCGTTGAGCCAGAGCTTGCTGATGTCGTCGAAGTCGGCGCTGGAGGAGAGGGCGAAGAAGCGGCGGAGGGTGCGGAGTCCGACACCGGGGGTGGCCGCGGACCCGGCGGGTCCCTCCGGGCCCGGGTCCGGGTGCGGAGCCGGGTCCGGGTGCGGAGCCGGGTCCGAGTCCGGGTCCGGGTCCGGGTCCGGGAGGAGGCCGTCGAGTTCCGCCATGGTCGCGCTGGTGAAGGCCTCGGCCACGAGTTTGTCGGCGGCCGGGAAGTAGTGGCCGACGAGACCGGACTGCACGCCCAGTTCGTCGGCGACCCGGCGCAGGGTGACGCACTCCAGTCCTTCGGTGAGCCCGATCCGCGCGGCGGTGGTGACGATCTCGTTGCGGCGCTCGGCCGGTGCCTTGCGCACTCGCTTGCCCGTACCCCTTGACGTCATACGGGGGATGTTATTGAGTGTGCGACCAATCAGGTAATTGGCCAGGCGACCAATAGCTGTCCGCCGGCCCTCTCCTCCCTCC
Organism: Streptomyces prasinopilosus; assembly: GCF_001419695.1. Taxonomy (GTDB): domain Bacteria; phylum Actinomycetota; class Actinomycetes; order Streptomycetales; family Streptomycetaceae; genus Streptomyces; species Streptomyces prasinopilosus. The sequence goes on along the minus strand of NZ_LIRG01000221.1, from coordinate 1,573 downwards.
CGGTCGAGCCGCCCCTCCGGCACGCACCACCGTCAGGAGCAGCACATGAACGACCCCCGCACCGACGCCGGTGAACTCGCCGCGTACGGCTACCGGCAGGAGCTGAAGCGCACCCTGTCCCCGTGGGCCGTGTTCGCGATCGGGTTCGCGACCATCTCCCCCGTCGTGGGCATCTACGCCGTCGTCCAGCTCGGGTTCGTCTTCGCGGGCCCCGCGTGGATCTGGGCGGTCGTCGTGGCCGCGCTCGGCCAGCTCCTGGTCGCCACGGTCTACGCCGAGCTGTCCTCCCAGTTCCCGATGACGGGCGGCGTCTACCAGTGGGTGCGCAGGCTGGGCGGGCCCCGCCTGGGCTGGCTGACCGGCTGGATCTACCTGGCCTCCGCGATCGCCTCGCTGACCACGGTGGCCTACCTGGGCGCGAGCTGGCTGCACATGCTCTTCTCCGACGGGGCCCTCTCGCCGGCGGCCCACGTCCTGCTCGGCGTGGTCTTCATCGCCGTGGCGCTCGGGATCAACCTCCTCGGCGTCAACCCGGTGAAGCACTTCCTCAACGCGGGGATCATCGCCGAGGGCGTCGCCTCCCTCGCCATCAGCGTGATCCTGCTGGTGTTCGTGCGCAACAACGGCTTCGGCATCCTGTTCGAGACCCTGGGGGCCGAGAACGCCTCCGGCGGTTCCGTCCTGGCCGGCTTCCTGACCTGTCTCGCGGTGGCCGGCTGGGCGTTCCTCGGCTTCGACGCGACCACGCAGGTCGCGGAGGAGACCGAGCGCCCGCGGCGCAGCGTGCCGCGGGCGCTGCTGCGCGCCTACCTGTTCGTCGCGTTCACCGTCCTGCTGACCGGCGCCGCCGTGACCCTCTCCCTGCGCCGGCCCGGGGACGCCGTGACCGGCGAGACCGCGGACCCCGTGTTCGCCGCGGTGACGCAGGGCCTCGGCGACTGGAGCGCGAAGCCGTTCGTCCTCCTCGTGCTGATCGCGTTCGTCGCGTGCGCCATCTCGATCCAGACGTACATCGGCCGGGCCGTGTTCGCGTTCGCCCGCGACCGGCAGCTGCCCTTCTCCCGGACGCTCGCCACCGTGGGAGCACGGCAGATCCCGTACGTCTCGCTCATCGCGACGGCCGCGCTCGCCGCCCTCGGGCTGCTGCTCGGGCTGAACGGCAACGCCGCCGCGACCCTGATCTCGTTCGGCTCCGGCGGCTTCTACTTCGTCTTCCTCACCGTCGCGGTCGTGGCGCTCACCGCCCGGCTGAGGGGCCGCTGGAACCCCGCGGCCGGGCAGCTGCGGCTGGGCGGGACGGGGCTGGTGATCAACGTGCTGGCGGTGGTGTGGCTGCTCTTCGAGGCGGTCAACATCGCCTGGCCGCGGGCCCAGCTCGCCCCGGTCGGCGGCAGCTGGGTCCAGGTCTGGGCCGTGATCCTGGTCTTCTCCGTCCTGTTCGCCCTCGGCCTCGTCTACGTCGCGGTCGCCAAGCCCCACACCAAGCTCGCCGGGAACCCGGCCCAGGAAGAGGTGAAGGTCCCGTGACCCGCGAGACCCCCGAGACTCCCGAGATCCCCGCGCCCTCCGCGCA
>NZ_LIRG01000220.1:186-7194 GCF_001419695.1 Streptomyces prasinopilosus | reverse complement strand
TGCCGGGGTGCGTTCCGGGCGCCGGATCAGGAAGGTGCCTCATGAACGCGAAGCCGTCGGTCTCCGGACTCCCCGGGGGCGGCGCGTCCCCGCCGGCGTCGCCGGAGGCGGCCCCGGCCGCGTCCTTCGACGCGTTCGGGCTGCCGCCGGAGCTGGTGGAGACGATGGATGGGCTCGGGGTGACGGAGCCGTTCCCCGTCCAGGCGGCGACGCTCCCCGACGCGCTGGCCGGCCGGGACGTCCTCGGCCGGGCGCGGACGGGGTCCGGCAAGACGCTGGCCTTCGGGCTCGCCCTGCTCGTCCGGACGGCGGGCCGGCGGGCGGAGGCGAAACGGCCGCTCGCACTGGTCCTGGTGCCGACCCGGGAGCTCGCCCAGCAGGTGAGTGACGCCCTGGCGCCGTACGCGCGGACGCTGAAGGTGCGGCTGGCGACGGTGGTCGGCGGGCTGTCGGTCAACCGGCAGGTGGCGGAGCTGCGGAGCGGTGCCGAGGTGGTCGTCGCGACGCCGGGGCGGCTGGCCGACCTCGTGTCGCGTCGGGACTGCCATCTGAACCACGTGCGGATCACGGTGCTGGACGAGGCGGACCAGATGTGCGACCTGGGGTTCCTGCCGCAGGTCTCGGACCTTCTGGAACAGGTCCCCTCCGACGGGCAGCGGCTTCTGTTCTCGGCCACGCTCGACCGCCACGTCGAACAGCTGGTGCGCAGTCACCTGGACGACCCGGTCCACGTGTCGGTCGACCCCGGGGCGGGTTCGGTGAGCACGATGGACCACCACGTCCTGACCGTTCATCCCGCCGACAAGTACGCCACGGCGACCGAGATCGCCGCCCGGGACGGCCGGGTGCTGATGTTCCTGGACACCAAGGCGGACGTCGACCGGTTCACACGTCACCTGCGGGCCGGCGGGGTGCGGGCCGGCGCCCTGCACAGCGGCAAGTCGCAGCCGCAGCGCACCCATACGCTCGCCCGGTTCGCCGAGGGGGACATCACCGTGCTGGTGGCCACCAACGTCGCGGCGCGGGGCCTTCACATCGACGCGCTCGACCTCGTCGTCAACGTCGATCCGCCGGCCGACCCCAAGGACTACCTGCACCGCGGCGGGCGCACGGCGCGGGCCGGGCGGTCCGGGACCGTGGTCACCCTGGTCACCCCCGCCCAGCGGCGCGAGGTGAACCGGATGATGTCCGACGCCGGTGTCCGGCCGACCGTCACCCCGGTGCGCTCCGGCGAGGCGACGCTGACCGCCCTCACCGGTGCGAGGCGACCGCCGGCCGGGGCGAAGGCCGGCAGCGGCAACGCGGCCTTCCGCGGTCTCGGCAGCCGTCCGGGCCGTCCCGCCAAGGAGTCCCGCAAGGCCGCCGAGGCCCGCAAGGCGGCGGAGGCCCGGGCGGCGGCCCGGGTGCGCAGGGGCCGCTGACCCCGGACGGCGTCCGTTGCGGCGGCCCGTTCACGGGCCACCCGTGAACGGGCCGCCGCAACGGGAAGCCCGTGGCCGGACGGTCGTCTCCCCGCCCCGGTGATCCGGCCGGTCGCCGCACCGGTGTCACGCCGTCGCCGACGCACCGGAGGGGTCCGGTCCGGTGGACGGCCCGTCCGCGCCGTCGTCGTGGACCTCCCGACGGGCCGTTCCGCGCCCGCCGTCCGCCGGCCGGGCCGCCGGAACGGCGTCCCGGCGTTCGGGGTGGCAGTCGGGGCAGGTCAGGCCGACGGCGGCGGCCGGGTTCCAGTCCTCGGTCCGTGCCCGGCCGTCGGGCGGAGGAACATTCACGGCGATCACCCGGCAATGTTTCGGCGCGGTCAGAAGGGGTGGGCGGAACTGTCGCGGCGAGGGGCGCCCCCTTCTCCGGCGGGGTTCCCCCGCGCGTCGTCCGGCGTGGGCGGGGCCGTGTCGAAGAGGGTGCCGCCGGGGACGCCCACGCGCGGGATCCTGTCGACCGCCGCGTCGGCGTAGCGCAGGGAGGGGCCGACCTCCAGGACCTCCAGCTCGATGACGGTCCGCTTCTCGCCCTCCCTGTTCTCGTACGTCCGCTGGTGCAGCCGTCCCTGGACGATGACGCGGGTGCCGCGGGCCAGGGACCGCGCGACGTGTTCCGCCGTCTGCCGCCAGGCCGAGCAGCGCAGGAACAGCGTGTCGGCGTCCCTCCACTCGTTGCTCTGCCGGTCGAAGGTGCGAGGCGTGGAGGCGACGGTAAAGTGGGTGACCGCGTCGCCGGACGGGGTGCTGCGGAGGTCGGGGTCGTCGGTCAGGTTGCCGACGACGGTGACGACGGTCTCGCCGACCATGAGGGTGCTCCTAACGTACGTGGGGACGGGGGAGATCGGCCGTCCGGCGGCAACGTCGCCGCTCCGGGCGGCCTCCGGGCTCGCCGCCCGGCCCCCCTTCTTCTCGTTCCTCCCGTTCACCGGGACCCGCCGCGACGAGTCGCGAGGCGTGGGCCGGAGCGTTCTTCAGCGGGATGCCGAGCCGGGGGACGGTGCAGGGACGGCCGGCCGGGGCCCGGCACCAGGGGCAGGGCACGCGCAGGGCGCGGGCCCGCAGGTCGTCCCTCGAACGGTCGGCGGGGGCGGGAGACGCCGGGGCCGGGGCGGCGGGTGCCCGCTTCACGCGCTGTCCCGAGGCGATCGCGGTCACGATCGCGAGGAGTTCCGCGCGGTAGCGGTGCGGGTCGTCCGGGTCGGTGTCCGGGAGGGGCAACGGGTCGCGGGCGAGCCGTTCCTCCCGGATCGCGTGCACCTTGGCGCGGATGTCGCGGGCGTCGATGCGGGACTGCGCCCGGCCCAGGCGGGTCACGGCCTCCCGTGTGTCGGCGACGTCCAGGTCGGCGAGCAGGAGGTGCCAGGTGTCCGTCGTGGTCTCCTCGAGGTGCATCGACGGGCACATCGCCGCCACCAGGGCGGTGAGGCCCGCGGTCTCGGCCGGTGTCATCCGGTCCTCCCTTCCGCGGGGGAACGCGCCGGGTGGCGCCGGTGCCCCGCTGTCCGCCCCGTCCTCCGGCCGCCGGTACAGGTACAGGACGCTCCCGCAGGCGCAGCGCAGCCGTCCGTCGTCCTCGAGACTCCAGCGGCCGCAGCAGAGGTGGCCGGCTCGTGAGATCAGGAACCACAGGGTGGCGGGCGAGTCGCTGTCGAAGCGTGCCTCGGCGGTGGTCATCACGTCTCGCCGCCGTCGAGGGCGAGCAGCCGGCGCAGGTCGATCTCGCCGGTGTCCCAGGCCCGGGCGACCCGTTCCGTCCCCCCGGGTACGGGCCGCAGGCTGAACGAGCGCGGTTCGGGGGCCGGTGCCACCGCCAGTCCCGGGATCACCTCGCCGGTGCGCGGGTCGGCGACCGGGCCGGCGGCCGGGCCGGAGCGGGCGAGCCGGCCGAAGAACTCCTGCTGCCAGGCGGGGCGCACCTGGACCAGGGTCTCCACCTCGTCGGGGTGGTTCGCGGCCACCCAGGCGGTGAAGGCCTCCTCGTCGGCGACCACGACCGCCGGCCGGGGGTCGATGAGCGTGAGGGTGGCGATCGGGGTGTCGTCCGGCAGGGTCACCCGCATCGACTTGAGGGCGAGTTCGGCACGGGCCACGCGCAGCCCGTGGAGGACCGCGCGGCGCTCGGCCCGGTACTCGGCCTCCACCGCGTCGCGCAGCACCCTGAGGACGACGACCCGGGTGGCGCGGTCCCGGAGGTTCACGCGGCCTCACCCCTCTGCCCGCTCGCCTTCGCGGTCTCCTTCTTCGCTTCGGTGCCTCGGCGCACGATGAGTTCGCCCAGCGTGGTCGAACCCCCGGCGGGGTCCAGGACGGCGGCGGCGAGCAGGTTGTGCCGGCGCACCTCCTCGTAGAGGCCGCGGAGTTCCTCGTAGGTGGTGTGCGGGGCGGTGGCGGTCGTGAGGTAGTCGGACGCGCTCGGGGTGGGCTTGCCGGCGTCGAGCCAGTCCAGGACGGCCTCGGCGAACGCCGCGTCCGGCTTGCGGACGACGAGCCCGGAGAGCGGCTTCGCCCGGGACTTGGAGATCACCAGGGTGTTGTCGTGGTCGAGGTCACCGACGATGTCGAACTCGTACTCGATGCCTTCCCGCTGCTCGGGCTTGAGCCCGACCTTGCGCGGCACCTTGCGCCCGCGCTCGTCCGCCTCCACGACGTACTCGGTCTTGGTGCGCATGGTGGCGATGAGGTGGCCGGGGTAGGCGAGCAGGGCGTCGATCATCGCCCGCTCCAGGGGGCGGGCCTCCCGCCAGCCGGCGAAGGTGTTGCCTCCCGCGACGCGCTTCGCGGCGTTGTCGACCTGTTCCAGCATCCCTCCCGAGCCGGACCAGAAGTGCGAGAGCGAGTCGACGATCACGACGTCGTAGCCTTCGTGGGCCGCCACCGCGAGCGCCTCGACGAGCGCGGGCGGCTCGAACGTCGTGAGCGGGAGGGTGTCGAAGGCGAACTCGTCGGCGTACTTGGAGGCGCTGCCGTGCTCGGTGTCGATCAGGGCGATCCGGTCGCCGACCCCGGTACCGATGACGAGCGCGGTGTAGGTCTTGCCCGACCCGGTGGGTCCGGTGAGCGCGATGCGGGCCTTGGCCTGTTCCTTGGTGGCGGGGATGAAGGTGAAGCTGTTCACGCCGTTCTCCTCTGAGCATCCGACGGCGGTTCGGGGTGGGCTTGGGGAGGGACGGGAAACGATCGGTCCTCACCCGGCAAGACGTGCACCCGCACGGCCGAAGCCTTGACTCGAATGTCAGTTCGAAATCACTTGAGGTCCACGCTAAGCCCGAACGGAGGGAAGAGGCAACGATTTTCACCAAAAAATACCTATGCGTTTTATGTCCGGATCGGGGCGTGGTGGGTGTGTCCGTGCCCGCGTCGCGGTCGGCCCGGCCGGCGCTGCCGCCGGACTCCCCGCACGAGCGCGGCCGGGCGGTACGGCCGGGCGGGCGGCGCCCCGTGTACCGGCAGGGCGTCGAAGCGACCCGGTGGCTGCCGCGGGCGACGGGACCGCCCACCGGTCGCGCGGCGCGGCGGTCGCCTCCGGGGCGGTCCTTCCCGCCCGTCGGCGGGACCACCTCACCCCGACGGCACGAGACCGAGGTGCCTCCACGCCGCCGGGGTGGCGACCCGGCCGCGCGGGGTGCGGGCGAGCAGTCCCTCCCGCACCAGGAACGGCTCGGCCACCTCCGTGACGGTCTCGCGCTCCTCCCCCACCGCGACCGCGAGGGTGGACAGGCCGACCGGTCCGCCGCCGAACAGCTTGAGCAGCGCCTCCAGCACCGCGCGGTCGAGCCGGTCCAGGCCGCGGGCGTCGACCTCGTAGACCGCGAGGGCGGCCTCGGCGATCTCGCGGGTGATCCGCCCGTCGGCCCTGACCTGGGCGTAGTCGCGGACGCGGCGCAGGAGGCGGTTGGCGATGCGGGGCGTGCCGCGCGAGCGGCCCGCGATCTCGGCGGCGCCCTCGGGCGTTGTCCGCACCTCCAGCAGCCGGGCGGAACGGTGGATGACGCGCTCCAGTTCGGTGGGCCCGTAGAACTCCATGTGCGCGGTGAAGCCGAAGCGGTCGCGCAGCGGCGGCGGCAGCAGGCCCGCCCGTACGGTGGCGCCGACCAGGGTGAACGGGGGCAGTTCGAGGGGGATGGCGGTGGCACCGGGGCCCTTGCCCACGATGACGTCGACGCGGAAGTCCTCCATCGCCATGTAGAGCATCTCCTCGGCCGGCCGGGACATGCGGTGGATCTCGTCGAGGAAGAGGACCTCCCCCTCCTGCAGGGAGGACAGGATCGCGGCCAGGTCACCCGCGTGCTGGACGGCCGGTCCGGAGGTGATGCGGAGCGGCGCTTCCATCTCGGCCGCGATGATCATGGAGAGGGTGGTCTTGCCGAGGCCGGGGGCGCCGGAGAGCAGCACGTGGTCGGCGGTGGCGCCGCGCGCGCGGGCCGCGCGCAGCACCAGGTCGAGCTGTTCGCGGACCTTCTCCTGACCGATGAACTCGTCCAGGTCCCTGGGGCGCAGGGCGGCCTCCACGGCCCGGTCCTCCCCGTCGGCGACAGATCCCACCAGCCGCTCGACGAGAACGGCGGTCTCGGCTTCGTCCCGGGTCATGCGGTCCACTCCTCTCAACGAGTGCGGTTCAGCGTGCGCAGGGCGGCGCGCAGCAGCCGCGGCACCTGCGGGACCGCCCCGTCGGCCTCGGCGGCGGGGGTGACGGCCGTGATCGCCTCCTCGGCCTCGCGCGCGGAGTACCCGAGGCCGACGAGCGCCGCGCGCAGTTGTTCGCTCCAGGGCGAGGGGGCGGCGGCCGGGTGTCCGGCCGCGGCGGCCCCGGCCGGTTCACCGAGCCGGTCCTTCAGGTCGAGGAGCAGTTTCTGGGCGCCCTTCTTACCGATGCCGGGGACGGCGGTGAGCGCCTTCTCGTCGGCGCTCGCCACGGCCCGGCGCAGCGCGTCCGGGCGGTGCACCGCCAGCATCGCCTGGGCCAGGCGGGGGCCGACACCGCTGGCGGTCTGCAGCAGCTCGAAGGTCTGCCGCTCGTCGTCGTCCGCGAAGCCGTAGAGGGTGAGCGAGTCCTCGCGCACCACGAGGGAGGTGGCCAGCCGGGCGCTTTGGCCGACGCGCAGCGTGGAGAGCGTGTCCGGCGTGCACTGCACGGCCATGCCGACACCGCCGACCTCGACGACCGCGCTGTCGGGGGCGAGGGCGGCGACCGTGCCGCTGACGAAGGCGATCACCGGCTCGTGTCCTTCCCGAGTCGTACGAGTGCGGGAGCGGGACGGGCGGCGGCGTGTGCCCGCTGCGGGCGGTACGACACCGGAGCACGCCGGATGTGGCAGATGGCGAGCGCCAGGGCGCCGGCCGGCTCGGGCGGGGCGTCGAGCCGCAGCAGCCGGGTGACCCCGGCGCCGACCTGAGCCCTGCCGGCGCCTCCGTCGCCGGTGACGGCGGCCTTCACCTCGCCGGAGGTGTGCCAGGTGACGGGCAGTCCCCGCCGGGCCGCGCACAGGATCGCGACGGCACCCGCCTGGGCGGTGCCCATCACCGTGCG
>NZ_LIRG01000220.1:0-147 GCF_001419695.1 Streptomyces prasinopilosus | reverse complement strand
CGCCGTCAACCACCCCGAGGCCGCAGCGGGCCAGTCCCGGGGCCACGCCGAGCACCCGCACGGTGTCCTCCCGGACGAGCGAATTCTTCATGATCGAACCAAGCTCTTCGTCGGGTCGTGTGGGGGCCGGCGGTACCCTCCACACCC
>NZ_LIRG01000022.1 GCF_001419695.1 Streptomyces prasinopilosus | reverse complement strand
GTCCGGGCGGGGCGTCGGAGGTCTTGGCGACGGGGGTGTCGCGCGGGTTCGGGGCGGCCATGGGCGTCAGGGTAAGGGCCACGGGGCGCTGTGACGCCTGTCGGGGGTCGGGCCGGCACCGGGACCTTGGTCCTACTCCCCCGGGCCGCGGCGGTCCGGCGTTCGTGAACGGCGTGTGGCGGTCCCGTTGCGCCGCACCGGAATGCCTTGAGCGCCGCTCCCGCCCCGCCGTACGGTCGGCGTACCGATTGCGCGGCGGCGGGGTGGTGAGGACCACACCCCGTCACCGACCCCGGCCGTGTGCCCGAGTGGCTCAGGGATTCGCCTGCAAAGCGAAGTACGCGGGTTCGATTCCCGCCACGGCCTCCCCCGCGGGCGGGGTGCTCTCAGAGCACCCCGCCCGCTTCGTCCTGGAACAGCTCCGTCCAGTAGTGCCAGTCGGCGTCGGTCGTGGCGCCCGTCGGGTCGACGGAGGTCAGGACCTGGATCATCGTCATGGCCAGCTGGTCGTACGTCTCGCTGGTCAGCGCGTGGCCCGACTCCTCGTCGACGGCGCGCTCGCGGTGCAGCAGCCAGAGGGTGAAGGCGAGGGTCGAGATGTCCGTGTTCAGCGGGTACAGGACGCCGTCCGGCTCGCTCCAGTTCAGCACCGCGCCGGTGGCGCCGTCGACGACCAGGCTGTGGTCCTCGACCAGGTAGCCGAGGCGGACGAGCCGGTCGGCGTGGGCGGGGAGGAGGCCGGCCGGGAACCAGCCGGGGGCGCCGCGGTCCTCGCCGTGGTACTCGGTCAGGGTCCGCAGCGGCAGGTCGGTGTCCAGCTGGAACAGGAAGCCGTCCTCGGGCAGGCCCGTCTCGCGCAGGAAGCGGCGGGTCGGCTCGTGCGTCAGCGTCGCGGGGAAGTCGAACTCCTCGAAACGGACCACGCCCCGCCGGCCGAACTCCTGGTCGAGCAGGCGGAGCGGGAGGTCCAGGGCGAGCCCCGAGACCGTGCCCGGACCGGCCACCAGGGCCAGCGGGCGGATCAGCGCGGCCATCCGCCACAGCGGCGCCGGCTCGCCGTCCGCCCCCTCCTCGAACACCGCGAGCAGCTGCCGCGAGGCCTCCGCCACCGCCTTCGTGCCCCAGCGGCCCGCATAGGAGGCGAACTGGCCGCGCAGACCCGCCAGTTCGTCCGTCGCGGCGGCGAACCGCACCAGGGTCGGCAGCGACGGGGCGAGCGGACGGCGGTCCATCAGGTCGGGCCGGCCGGGGAGGAAGTGCGTCGTGGACACCTCGCCGGTGGCGCCGTCGAGCAGCACCGACTCCGTCTCCGGGCCACCGGGGCCGAGCAGTCCGCCGATGACCAACTGGTCCCGCAGCTCATCGGAGAGCTTCCCGTCCGGGTCGCCGGTCGCGCCGGCGACCGTGCGCAGGCCCTCGCCCCGCAGCCGCGTGAAGCTGAACAGGCCGCTGTCGCAGGGCAGTCCGGGGCCGGTCAGCCAGCGGCGCGTGGACGCGTGCGTGACGAACGGGCCGAGGTCGTCCTCGGTCAGGGTGATGGCCGCCGCGGTGCCCGTGGTGTTCACGGCGTCCGTGACAACGGTGTCGGTCGTGCTCATGGCTCCCCCGTGCTACGCGTGCTCAGTCCCGTGTCCCGTGCTGCTCCGCCGCCCCGGACGGCGCCGTCCCGTCCGGACGGGACGGACCCCGGCCCTCCGCGCCCGGCGGCCGTCCCCACCGCTCGGAACACTACGCGTCACCACTGACAACGCCCCGGAACGGGAACGGGCGGACGGACGACCGGCCGGAAACGGGCACGGACCGGACGCCCCACCCCACAAGACGCGCGAACACCCCCGTGCGTTGCCTCCGCACGGGAATCGGCACGGACCTCCTCCGTCCGCCCGGTCCCGGCGGCCGGCGGGAACCGGCCGGCGGGAGGCCGGCCGGGGGGACGCCGGCGGGAGGCCGACCCGTAGGGGGCCGGTCCGCGGACCCCGCGGACCGGTCGCGTCAGCCGGTCACCACCGCGGCCTGCGGCCGGATCGGCAGGCGGTTGACCGGGCGGCCGGTGGCCGCGCGGACGGCGGCGGCGATGGCCGCCGGCGAGGTCACCACCGGCACCGCGCTGACCGACTTCGCGCCGAACGGCGCGACCACGTCCCGCTCCTCGACCAGCTTCACGATCTCGATGTCGGGCGCGTCCAGCGCGGTCGGCAGGGCGTAGCCGGTGAGGTCGGGGTGGCGGACCAGACCGCGCGGGGTGCGCAGGTTCTCGGTGAGGGCGGCGCCCAGGCCCTGGGTCACGCCCGCCTCGATCCGGGCGGCCAGCTGGGCCGGGTTCAGCACCCGCCCGACGTCCTGGGCGACGGCCAGTTCCACGACCCGTACGGAGCCGATCTCGATGTCGACGTCGACCACGGCGCGGATCGCGCAGAAGGACATGCCGACGTAGGCGTCGCCCTGGCCCGATCCGTCCAGGGGCTCCGTGGGGTGCGGCCGGCACTGGGCGGTGGCCCACAGTTCCTTGCCCTCCAGGGCCTCGGCCACGGGCGTCGACAGCACGCCGTCGTACGAGGTGATGCGGCCGTCGGTGATCTGGAGCAGCTCGGTGGACATGCCGAACTTGTGGGCCAGGGGCTGCAGGAGCTGGGTGCGGACCATCTTCGCCGCGCGTTCCACCGCGCCGCCCGACACCCAGGTGTGCCGGCCGCGGCTGCCCGCACCCGCGGCGGGCTGGTCGGTGTCCACGGGGGCCACGCGCACCTCGTCGACGCCGAGGATCTCCTGGACGATCTGCCGGGCCAGCGTGGTGAAGCCCTGGCCGGTCTCGACGGCCGCGCACAGCACCGTCGCCACCCCGTCCTGGACCTTCACGGTGGCCGTGGACACCTCGTCCGCGCCCTCGCCGCCGAGCATGTGCACCATGCCGAGGCCGTAGCCCACCCCGCGGCGCACCGCGCCCGGTTCGCCCGCGCCCTCGGGGCCGCCGGGCAGCAGCCACTCGTCCTCGGGGGTGTCCTTGGGCAGGGGCGGCAGCGGGTGGTCCCGCACCGCCTCGAGGAGTTCGGCGACCGGGGCCGGGCAGGTCACGGTCTGGCCGGTGGGCATGACGTCGCCGGTCGCCATGACGTTGCGCAGGCGCAGTTCGGCCGGGTCGAGGCCGAGCTTCTTGGCGAGCTTGTCCATCTGCGCCTCGTAGGCGGCGCACACCTGCAGGGCGCCCTCGCCGCGCATGTGGCCGGAGGGCGGGTTGTTGGTGCGGACCGCCCAGCCCTCGATGAAGGCGTTCGGAACGACGTAGGGGCCGCAGGCGAAGGCGACGGCGGCGGCCAGCGCGTCCGACGAGGTGTCGGCGTAGGCGCCCGCGTCGAGCAGGATCTGCGCCTCGACCTTCACCAGCCGGCCCTCGGCGTCGGCGTGGTGGCGGTAGCGCAGCAGGGTGGGGTGCCGGTGGGCGTGGCCGAGGAAGGACTCCTCGCGCGTGGCGGTGAGCTTGACCGGACAGCCGGTCCTCAGCGCCAGCAGGCCGAGCGGCAGCTGGAAGCTCTGGTCCTCGCGGTCGGCGGTCGCGCCGGGCACCCCGGTGACGACGATCTTCACGCGGTCGGGTTCCAGGCCGAAGGCGGCGGCGGCCGCGTCCCGGTCGCCGTGCGGGTCGGTGGAGGCCAGGTACAGCTCGACCCCGCCGTCCGGGCGGGGGACGGCGAGTCCGGCCTCGGCGCCGATGGGGGCGGGGTCCTGGCGGCCGATGCGGTACAGGCCGTCGACGACGAGGTCGCCGGCCGCGTCCGGGTCGCCGTGCCGCAGCGGGATGTGCCGGATCAGGTTGCCGTCGGGGTGCAGCGGTTCGGCCTCGAAGGCCTGCTCGGGGTCGGTCACCGGGTCGAGCACCTCGTACTCGACGATGACGGCGGCGGCAGCCATCCGCGCGGTGTCCGGGTGGTCGGCGGCGACGGCGGCGATGGCCTCGCCGTGGTGGCGCACGACGTCGGAGGCGAAGACCGGGCGGTCGTGCCGGCCGCGCTCGTACACCGGGGTGCCGGGGACGTCCTCGTGGGTGATGACGGCGTGCACGCCGGGCATCTCGCGGGCGTGGCTGGTGTCGATGGACGCGATCCGCGCGTGCGGGTGCGGGGAGCGCAGCACGGCCGCCCACAGCAGGCCCTCGGCCCACAGGTCGGCGGCGTACGGGAAGGTGCCCTCGGTCTTGGCGCGGGTGTCGGCGGCGGGCAGGGAGGCCCCGAGGCCGCGCGGGGGCGGCTGCGTCCCGGTGGTGTCCTCCGCGGCCCGTGCGGTCTGCACGGTGGTGGCCTCGTCGCTCATGCCTGGCCTCCGTCCCGGCCGTGGGGCCGGCTCTGCGCTCCGGGGTCCGGGAAGGCGGCGTGGCCGACGCCGCCGGCGCCCGGTCCCGCCTGGTGCGGGATGCGGACCTCGCCCGTCCCGTCGCCGGCGTCCCGGTCCGTGCCGTGGGCGCCGCCCTGCCCGTCGTGGTCGTCGTGGTCCTCCTGGGCGGCCTCGCGTTCGGCGACGACCTCCTGGACGGCCTCCACCACGCCCCGGTAGCCGGAGCAGCGGCACAGGTTGCCGCACAGGGCCTGGCGGGTCTCCAGGCGGGTGGGGGCCGGGTTGCCCTCCAGCAGGTCGTGCACGGTCATCGCCATGCCCGGTACGCAGAAGCCGCACTGCACCGCGCCGCACCGCGCGAGCGCGCGCTGCACGTCCGAGGGCCGGCCGTCCTGGGCGAGGCCCTCGACGGTGCGGACCTCGCTGCCGGCCGTGGTGACGGCCGGGACCAGGCAGGACGCGACGAGCCGGCCGTCGACCTGCACGTTGCAGGCCCCGCACTCGCCCTGGGAGCAGCCGTCCTTGGCGCCGGCGAGGCCGAGGCGCTCGCGCAGCACGTAGAGCAGCGACTCGCCGATCCAGGCGTCGGTGACGGGCCGGTCGGTGCCGTTGACGCGCAGCACGTAGGAGGCGAGGGGGTGGTCGTCGTGCACGGCACCGGACAGCGGCGCGTGCCCGGGTGACGTGCCGTCGGACGCCTCCGGGCCGGTGCCGGGGTCCGCGGCAGGCGCGGGGCCGGTGCCGGGGTCCGCGGGTCCCGCTCCGGTGGCCCCGGCCGGGGCCGTTCCGGTGTGGTCCCGGGTGTCCTCCGGGACCGCCGTGCCCTCCGGGACCGCCGTGCCCTCCGGTGCCGCCGGGCCCTCCTGGGCGCCGTGCGGCTCCCGGGGCTCCAGGGCCCCCTGAGAGCTCTCGGCCGCCTCCTGGGGCCCCGGGAGCCCCAGGAGGCGGCCGAGA
>NZ_LIRG01000219.1 GCF_001419695.1 Streptomyces prasinopilosus | reverse complement strand
CCCCACCCCTCACCCGCCCTTGGACCCGGCGTCGTCAACGGGACGGCCGGCAAACACCGTCGGGGTGTCCTCGATCGGTCGACCGCGGGGATCAGGACATGCTTCCCTCCGGTTCACCGGTCGTCGGGCCACAGCCGGAACGCGACATGACCGGTGAGGGGGCGCACCATACGAAAGTGACGGCGATCCAGAGTGAGGATCGAGTCGGTGTGATACTCGGCCGCCATCACCACGTTCATCGTGTCGGTGAGACCGATCTGCGGGTATCTGCGCATAGTGATCAGGGCCGTGGAAAGGTGCGGTTCGATTTCGGGGACCGCGTACCGCCGCACAGCCACGCGGTCCCGGACATGGCCGAGCGCCACCTGTGCGGCTTCGGAGCCGATCCGCGTGCTCAACAGGTAGTCGAGCTCAGCGAGCACGAGCGGAGTCACCACCAGGTGAGAGGCGGCGGCGACGGCCTTGCGGCAGGCTCCGTGTTCGGGAGCGTCCGCGTCGAAGAGGGAGAACAGCCCCGACGTGTCGGCGATGAGCACGGTCATGCGCCGAAACCCTCCAGGTAGGCGCCTCGTCCCGCGGCCCAGTCGATCGCGGCGCCGCTGCGGAACACCGGGATGTCGTCGTCGCCCATCGGATCCGTGGGGTGAGCGGGCACGGATTCGTCGGTGACGGGGGACAGTATGGCGACCGGCCGGCCGTTCTTCGTCACGGTGATCCGCTCGCCACGCTCGGCGGCGGCGAGAATCCTTGACGCGTTCTGATTGAACTCACGCGCTGTCGTCTCCATGTACTACACTGTACTACAACGAGGTGGGCAGGCCTCCCGGAAGCAAACGTTCTGGGAGCAGCGGGTTTCGGGAAAGGGCCGAGGTAGAGCCCGGTCTCGGCCCATTGGAGGGCCCAGAAGTTGCCGGCGGGCTGGTACGTCACCTGCTGCCGGTACCCCAGGGCACCGAGGTCGGCGAGGCAGCCCTCGAACTGCTGCAGGGTGGGCGGGTCCGACCCGGTGTGCAGGCAGTCGGCGAAGGACGACGGCACGGCGGAGGGCCGGCCCGCGGCGTTCAGCGTCTGCTGGGAGACCTCCCGGGCGCCGGGCACCTCGGGATGCGCGACGATCTGCCGGGCGCCCTCCTGGACGCTGATGCCGGGTCCGTCACGGGGTGTGGGTGACCTCCACGGACACGGTCAGCTCGCCCTCGTTGTCGTGGAGGCAGCCGTCGTCGTCGTTGATGCGCAGTTCCACCACGCCGTCGCCGCCCGCCCGGAAGGTGACGGCCTCCCCGACGGCGAGGACCGAAGAGGCGCGCTCACCGGCCAGGCGCGTCAGCAGGGTGCCGAACGGGGCCTTCGGGGCGACCTTGCAGTGCTCCGCGAACTCCAGCAGCCGGTCGTCGTCCACGGCGTAGCCGGCGGGTCCCGTCAGGGGCATCTGCTCGCGGTCGACCGACCACCCGCCCTCCTGGAACCTCACGGTGACGCCGTCGCCCTTCCGGACCGCCACTTTCTCCACCCGCTGCCAGCCCACGCCGGACCCCACGGCCTGCACGACGGAGGTCACCACGGGCAGTTCCGTCCCCCGGTCCCGCCCCTGCTCCTGACCGTTCGCCTTCTCCTGCCCCCGGTCCTGCGGGTTCTCCCGCTCCTGCTCCCGGTCGTACGCCCTCTCCTGTCCCCTGCCCCTGCTCTTGAACGTCGCCGCGTCCGCGAGCCCGCC
>NZ_LIRG01000218.1 GCF_001419695.1 Streptomyces prasinopilosus | reverse complement strand
CGGTCCGGAGGGCCCCGCCGGGTCCTCCGGGCCGGGGTCCGGGTGCCGGGCCGCCCCGCCGCGTCCCGCCCGCCCGGACGCGCCCACCAAGCCTCAACACAAGGAGTGACACCATGGGACTTCGTTCGGGTGCCGCGTACCTGGAGGGTCTGCGGGACGGCCGCAGCCTGTACATCAACGGTGAACGGGTCGACGACGTCACCGCCCACCCCGCCTTCCAGGGCGTGCTGGCGACGCTCGCCGGGCTCTACGACGCCCAGCGGGACCCGGAGTTCGCCGACGTCCTGACGGTGCGCGACGAGGCGTCCGGGGAGACCCATAGCACCACCCTGCTCGAGGCACGGACGCACGAGGACGTCCTGGCCCGGCTGCGCTGCGACCGGCTCCGCACCGAGCTGACCTACGGCATGATGGGCCGCCTCCCCGACTTCATGAACGCCTACCTGCTCGACGTCGCGAGCAGCCTCGCGCACGTCGGCAAGCACGAGGAGGCGGCCCGGATGGGCGCGTACCTCGCGCGGCTGCGCCGGGAGGACCTCGCGGTCACCCACACCCTGGTGGACCCGCAGAGCGACCGCTCGACGCGGGACGCCCCGCCGGAGGCGGTGCGGATCGTGGAGCGCCGCGCGGACGGCATCGTGATCCGGGGCGCCCGGCTGCTGTCCACCCTCGCCCCGGTGGCCGACGAGGTCTTCGTCGGCCCGTACGTGCCGCGCAGGCCCGGCCAGGAGGACTACGCCCTGGTCTGCACGCTCCCGCTCGACGCGCCCGGCCTCAAGATCGTCTGCCGTCAGGCGTACGACCGCGGGGACGGTCTCTTCGACACCCCGCTGAGCGGCCGGTTCGACGAGGGCGACGCGATCCTCGTCTTCGACGACGTCTTCGTCCCCGAAGACCGGGTCGTCGTCGCCGGTGACCTGGACGCGTACAACAACGTGGTGCGCAACGCGGTCGGCTACGGCCCGCTCCAGGGTGCGGCGCGCAGCACCTCCAAGCTGAAGTTCCTGGCCGGGCTCGCCACCGTGGCGGCACGGACCACGGGCCGGGCGGCCTCGCCGCGCTACCAGGAGGAACTCGGCGAGGTCATGGGCCTGCTGAACGTCGCCGAGGGCCTCCTCGACGGGGCCGCGGTCGACCTGGGCCGCCGGATCGGCGAGCGCCGCGACCCCGGCTCGGCGCCGCGCGGCCCCGGCTGCCCGACGGAGGAGTCGCGGGTCGGCATCGCGGCGCTGACCTTCTT
The DNA here is from genome assembly GCF_001419695.1 of Streptomyces prasinopilosus. GTDB lineage: Bacteria > Actinomycetota > Actinomycetes > Streptomycetales > Streptomycetaceae > Streptomyces > Streptomyces prasinopilosus. Next base: position 2,573 of record NZ_LIRG01000218.1, on the reverse strand, counting down.
CTTCCCGCACGCGATCGCCAGGGCGGTCGAGGTGCTCCGGCTGGTGACGGGCAGCGGCGCGATCGCGATGACCGAGGGCGAGCTGCGGCACCCGGAGATCGGTCACCTCGTGGAGGAGTACGTCCACGGCCCGGGGGTCGGCGCCGAGCGCCGCCTCCAGGTGATGCGGATGGTCTGGGACATGACCTGCAGTCCGTTCGCCGCCCGCCAGGCACTCTACGAGCGCTACTACACCGGCGACCCGGTCGTCGGACGGGTCCTCTTCTTCAACGCGCCGAAGACCCGCGAGGCGGAGGCCCTCGCCGAACGCCTGCTGGGCGCGGCACCCGGGGATCCGGCCCGGGTCGTCCCGGCGAGACCGGCTGATCGGAATGCGTGACGGTCTGATCGGTCTTCGGTCTGATCGGTCTTCGGTCTGATCGGTCTTCGGTCTGATCGGTCTGATCGCCGAAGCTCCGCGCGAGGGCCGGCTCGGCGGGGTGGAAGGCCCGGAGACCGGCCCGGCCGGCGCCGAGGGTGGGCCGGCCCCGCTCGAAGCCGTTCCCGAACCCGCGGTCACCCGCCCGGGCTCGCCGGCCTCCGGTCGGAGCGCCGGACGGCCGGACGGCCCCGGCCCGGTGTCACGAACCGGTTCCAGTGGCTGCGCCATGAGCCGCCCCACTGTCGCGGGCGGCCGTCCCGTGGGCTCAGGGACGGCCGGTCGGCGGTGCGTCCCGCACGACCGGAAGCACCCGTCCCAGGCGTGCGAGCGGGGACAGGGCCATCACCACCGGGGACAGCAGCATGCCCGCGGCCGTCACCAGGAGGCTGGTGCGCAGCCCCCACTCCATCGCGAGGAACCCGCCGAGCAGGGAGCCGAGCGGGGCCGTCCCCATGCCGACGAACGTGATCGTCGCGGCCGCGCGGCCCTGCATCCCGTCCGGGGTGACGGCCTGCCGCACCGCCATGACCGTGACGTTCACCACCTGGCCGGCGGCCCCGAACACGAAGTTGATCGCCAGCAGCGCGGCAACCGTCACCCCCGGGGAGCCGTGCAGCGCGAGCACACACAGGAACACGCCGTCACCGAGTGCCGCCGCGGCCACGAGCACCGGGCCGTGACCGAACCGGCTCGGCAGGCGGGCGGCCAGCATCGAGCCCAGCAGCGCGCCCGGCCCCGTCGCCGCGAGCGCGAGCCCGACGGTGGCACCGGACAAGTGCAGTTCGCGCGGCAGGAAGAGCAGATAAACGGTCATCATCGCCGCGAAGGAGAACTGGAAGGCCGCCGAGGCCAGGCACACGGTCCGCAGCGAGGTGTCGCCGACGACGAAACGGAGGCCCTCGTGGATCCGTCGCCAGACCCGCGGGGGACGTTCCGGGCGGTCCGGGATCGATTCGGTCCGGCGGATCCGCCGGATCGACAGGAACGACAGCGCGAAGAACACCGCGCCCGAGGCGGCGGCGAGCGGCGCCGACAGCAGGGACACCGACGCACCGCCGAGCGCGGGCCCGCCGATCTGCGCCGCGGACCGGCTGCCCTCGAGCGCGCTGTTGCCCTGCAGCAGCTGATCGCGTCGCACCAGGCGTACGAGAGAGGCCTGGTAGGCGACGTCGAAGAACACGGACAGCGCCCCGACGGCGAAGGCGACCACGAGCAGCGCGGGCAGACCGGACCAACCGAGGAGAGCGGCCACGGCGGCGGCGCCCAGGATCAGGGTCCGGCCGGCGTCCGTCACCACCATCACCGTGCGGGTCCGCCACCTGTCCACCCACGCGCCGACGAAGAGCGAGAGCAACAGGATCGGCGCCTGCCCCACCGCGCGCAGGACGCCCAGCTCGCCGGCGCCGGCGCCGAGCGTCAGGACGGCGAAGAGCGGGAGAACGATCAGAGTGGTGTGTTCGCCGAGCTGGGAGGCCGTCTGACCCACCCAGAGCCTGCGGAAGTCGCGGTCCCGCCACAGACTCGACGGAACGGATCGACCGGAATCGGACACGGCGGAGGAAGTGGGCGGCACGAAGATCCCTCGGATGACCGACGACGAGGCCCGTCGCCCGGCGCACACCGGGTGCGCCCGCGATGCGGGCAGGGGAAGGCTCGCTGTGCCGCAGCGACAGGGGCAGCACGCGATGACCAGGCCGATCACGGCCTGCCATGTCAACGCGCGCTCGGACGACCGACCATGCCTCAGCTCCTCGGGGATCACTCGCTGCGTCCGAACCCTAGCCACCGGCGGCCCGGCGCGAAAGGCGTTTTCCCCGCCTCCCGCGCGACGGGGCGGACCGGACGCGCAGTGCGGACAAGGGCCTCCGCACGGCAGCCGCAGCCCTTTCGAGGACGAGGGCTCCCCCGTGCAACCTCCTGGACCAGAAGGAGAGGGCCGCACCGCACCCGCTGGAGTGCCGTGGCCGTCCGGAGGGGGACACCACCGCCGGTCCGCCTTCGCGTGCACGGCGGCCCCGTGCCGCGTGTCCCTACGTCTCCGCCAGCGGGTTGCGCACCGGCAGGTAGCGGGCCGCCGCCCCGTCGGCGCCGGTCCAGCGCAGGAGGAGGTTGGTCTTGGCGGGGAGGGTGGGGGCGGTGAGGAGGGCCCGGG
>NZ_LIRG01000217.1 GCF_001419695.1 Streptomyces prasinopilosus | reverse complement strand
GCGGGCGCTGCCCCGCTGACCGGCCTCGCGGCGCGCGTTCGGGCGGCCTCGGGGCCCCTGAAGGCGCGCCGGTAGGCGTGCGGGGTCGTCCCCACGGCGCGTACGAAGTGGTGGCGCAGCGCGGCCGCGTTGCCGAACCCCGTGCGGCCCGCGCCCACATGTCCCCGCGCACGTTCGCCCGCCGCTTCCAGCAGGAGACCGGCACCACGCCGTACCGCTGGATCCTGCGCCAGCGGGTGCTGCTCGCCCAGCGTCTGCTGGAGGGGACCGACGAGACGGTGGACGCGGTCGCGGGCCGCACGGGGTTCGGCAACGCGGCCGCGCTGCGCCACCACTTCGTACGCGCCGTGGGGACGACCCCGCACGCCTACCGGCGCGCGTTCAGGGGCCCGGAGGCCGCCTGAACGCGCGCCGCGAGGCCGGTCAGCGGGGCAGCGCCCGCAGCATCAGCCGGCGTGGCCGGAGGGTGATGCCGATCCGGGGCCGGGCGTCGGAACCGGGCGCGTGCTCGAACCGGTAGGCGGAGGCGACCGCCGCGGTGATGAGCGTGAGCTCGGCCATCGAGAAGTGGTCACTGGGGCATTTCCGGTTGCCCACGCTGAACGGGCTCATCGCGTACTTGGGCACGTCTCCGGCACGCTCCGGAAGCCAGCGGTCCGGGTCGAACTCCTCGTTCCGCCCGTACGACCTCCGGTCGCGCTGGATGGCGTACGGACTGTAGATGAGGTCCGCTCCCCGGGGAATGCGGTATCCGCCGAGTTCCGTGTCGGCCACCGCCCGGCGCGTCAATACCCATACGGCCGGATACAGCCGCAGGGTCTCGGTGACGACATTCGCGGTGTACGTCAGTTTTCGGACGTCCTCGAATGCGACGGGGCGGTCGCCGACGACGGTTTCCACCTCGTCGCGGATCTTGTCACCGAGTTCCGGATGCTCGGTGAGAACCAGGAGCAGTGACATGACGGTGGATCCGACGGTTTCGCTGCCGGGGGTGAGGATGGCGATGACCTGATCGTGGATCTCCTGTTCCCCGATGGGCTCACCGTTCTCGTCCCTCGCCTCCAGCAAAGCCGTCAGCAGATCGTCCGGCTTTTGACCGCTCGCCCGTCGGTCGGCGACGATCTCGTCGACCAGGACGTGCAAATCGGCCAGTGCCCGGTTGAATTCGCGATTGGCCGGAAGCGGCACCTTATAAAGCGGTCCGAGCGGCACCACCATGCGCTGGTACATACCGCTGAACAGCGTGGCGAGGTCGGCGCAGATGCGCTCGGCCCGGGCGTCCATGTAGCTGCCGCGCATCAGGCAGCGGGCGGCGACCCGGACGGCCACGCGGAAGGACTCCGCCGTGACGTCCAGTGCCTCGCCGGAGCGCCAGCGCTCCACGAGCGCGTGCGCCTCCTCCGCCATGACCGGCCCGTACGCGGGGATCGCGTCGAGCCGGAAGGCGGGCTGGATGGTGCGCCGCTGACGCCGGTGCAGCGGACCGTTGGCAGTGGCGACGCCCTCCTTGCCGAGCAGGTCCTCCAGGGACTCCCACAGCGGCCCGGCGATGATGTAGTCGGGGCTCAGCGCCACCTCGCCGGTGAGGGCGGGGGTGGTGACGGCGTACACCGTCTTCGGTCCGAGCCTGAGGCGCACGACGTCGCCGTGGTCGCGCAGCTGGGCCATGAAGGCCAGCGGATCGCGCACCAGTTTCCAGCCGTGGCCGAGGAGGGGGACGCCTCCGCCGGCCAGGGGCGGCTCGCCCGGGGCGGTCGCCGCGGACGCTCCGGGTTTCACCGACTCGACCGTCATTTCTCACCTGCCGCTTCGTTGTTGACGTACGGGGGCGTGGACCGGTCGTCCCAGCTGTCGACCCTGTACCGACCGGACTCGTGGTGGAACCAGTAGACGGAACTGAACCAGTTCCGCATGTTTCCGAGGCAGGCCCGCACGGCCGCGCCCCGTTCCTTTCCTCCTACCGTTCCGTCGTCGAGACCGTCGGCGAACCGTAAGGTTTCCCGCTCGGCGTCGAGGAATTCGGTGACGCATTTCTCGACGCGACGCCTCACATCGGCGACCGCCTCTTCGAGGGAGAGTCCTTCGTGGACGACGAGACTGATTCCGAGATTGTGCACCTCATGGCCCGCCAATTCCTTCGGGAGTGAGCAGAGGTCGTTGTACCAGGCGGCGAATTCCTGACTCAGCAGGGCCGCCCTCCGGTAGGACGGGTTCTTCCGTACGGAGTCCGGGAGTTCACAGCCCGCACTCAATTCCAGGAGATCGGTCCAGATCCAGTGCGCGAAGGTGAGGCGGCGCAGTTCCAGGTACTCCCCGACGGTGGGGACGATCCCCTCCGTCCGGTTGCGGAATTCCCGGTCGTACGCCTCGATCACCGCGTGGAAGTGCCGGGCGAACCGGGCGTTCCACGTGTCCGGAAGGAACGAGTACAGCCGTCGCACGCTGTCCGCGAACCCGGACACCAGTGCGTCCTCGTGACGCAGGTGGTCCGCGGGACTGTCGAGGGCCGTGTGGAGGTGCTCCTTCAGCCACCGCCAGGCGTCGGGACGGCCGTGCACGATGTCGCGGTCGTGCCGGTCGTCCCAGACGAAGAACCACGCGCTGTAGTCCGCTATCGCCTGGAGGGCCTCGTCGGCGGCATCCGTGTAGTAGCCGGCCATGAGGTCCGTGTAGCACAGTCCGTCGGCGTGTTCCTCGACCTTGCCCGCCGGCATGAGCCGCTTTTCCAGCAGCCACGCACGGGTTTCCTCCTGGAGCTTCGGCCAATACGGATGGAGTCGCCGGGGAAACGCCGTCTCGATCACCGGAAGAGACAGCGCCGGTGGAACTGCGATGGTGGTCGGTTTCGATGTGGTGCCGTGTGACAAAGCATGCACGAACAATCCCCTCTCGGCCGCCGGTCGGCGTGCGCCCCTCCCCCGTACCGGGCGCGCGCCCGTGCATATTCCCGCCCCACCATTCAGCACCACGACCGACCCCTTTGGGAACGCATTCGCCTCCTTCACCACCCACGGTGCCGAGAACCCTCCCTCACCTGGCCGGTTTCGTGCTGCCGATCCGTCAAGGAGATCGAACGCCTGATGAAAGGACGAACGGCGCCCGTTCCGGAGGGGTACCGGAGCGGGCGCCGTGCGCGGAGGAGTCCTGGGCGCGGGGGACCGGAAGGTCCCCGCGCCCACGGGAGGGTGACGAGGGGTCAGTCGTTGGCGACCACGGGGTAGCGCGGCTCGTTCTCGGCCATCTGCCGCAGCGCGTCCTTGCGTTCCCGCTTGGAGAGCCGGTCGATGTACAGGGAGCCGTAGAGGTGGTCCGTCTCGTGCTGCAGACACCGTGCGAAGTAGCCGGTGCCGCGCACCCTGACCGGGTTGCCCAGCTCGTCCTGCCCGGTCACCTCGGCGTAGTCGGGCCGGGCCAGCGGTGCGTACGCGGTGGGGACCGACAGGCAGCCCTCGTTGGAGTCGTCCAGCCGGCGCTTCTCGGCGGGCAGTTCGACCAGCTTCGGGTTGCAGACCACGCCGACGTGGCGCGCGCCGTCGTCGTCCGGGCAGTCGTAGACGAAGACCTTCAGGTCGACGCCGATCTGGTTGGCGGCCAGGCCCACGCCCTCGGCGGTGCGCTGGCTGGCGAACATGTCCGCGACCAGCTGCTGCAGGTCCGGGCCGAAGTCGGTGACGTCCCGGCACTCCTTGTGCAGCACCGGGTTGCCGACCACGGTGATCGGCCGCGAGGTGCCGCGCTCGACCCAGGCGGCCTCGCGTTCCGCGCAGCCGTCCGTGTCGACGACGTACCCCTCCTCGTCGACGGGGAGCACGCCCGCGTGCTGCTGATCGGTGTCCTGCTGAGCCATGACCGACGTACGCCTTCCTGGAAAACATGGGGTGTGGTGCTGCTACAGGGTACGGCGAACGGCCCGCCCTCCGACCGGTCCGCGCCCTGCCCGGCGGCCGGCCCGGTGGGCCCCTAGCAGACCTCTTCGAGGTCCCGCCAGTCCCGCGAGTCCGGGCTGTCCGCGACCCATCCGTCCAGCAGGCCGCGGACCAGCGAGGGCGGTGCGGCGAGCCCGCACTCGCGCTCCGGCACCCACAACTGCCCGTCGGTGCGGTGGCCGAGCGGTCCGGGGTGTCCCGGCTCACTGTGGTCGTGCGGGTCGAGGTGCTCCCCCTCGCCCTCGTCGGACGGCATCCGGGACTCCGAGCACATCCGGCACAGCAGCCGCACCGACGACGACCAGTCCTCGGCGGCGAACCCGGCGTCCGCGGCCAGTTGTTCCAGGGCGTCCCGGTCGGCCTCGCTCGCGGCCTCCAGCAGGACCACCCAGGTCGGCACCGGTGAGGGCGCCCACAACTCGATCTCGTCGAACACCGGGTAGGTGTGCCCGGCGGCCGTGCTCCGCTCGCCGTGCGGCACCCCGTCGTGCAGGACGACCTCGCCCCAGCGGCGGCCGGAGGACGGCAGCGGAATGGACAGCACCTCGATCCGGGCGGGATCGAGCCGCCGGCCCCACACGACCTCGGCCTCCCCCTCCGGGGACAGCCGCACCGCCGCGCTGCCCAGGTCCATGCCGAGCGGCTCGCCGGAGTCGGTGGGGCTCCCGGGCACCTTCAGCCCGTAGGCCTGCCAGGCGCGGCGGGCCAGCGGCCAGTCCTGCAGGGCGGTGGCCCTGCTCGACCGGGACGCCGGAGCGCCGGACTGGTGGAACGTCGGCATCGCCGCCACCGCCCTG
>NZ_LIRG01000216.1 GCF_001419695.1 Streptomyces prasinopilosus | reverse complement strand
TGTTCGGCGCGGCCCGCCCCCGCACGGTCCTCGTGACCACCCCGAACGTCGAGTACAACGTGCGCTGGGAGAGCCTGCCGGCCGGGCACGTCCGGCACGGCGACCACCGCTTCGAGTGGACCCGCGAGGAGTTCCGCGCCTGGGCGGCCGAGGTCGCCGGACGGCACGGGTACGAGGTCGGGTTCGTCCCGGTCGGGCCGGACGACCCCGAGGTCGGACCGCCCACCCAGATGGCCGTGTTCACGGCCGGAGACGTGAAGGACAGGAAGGAGGCGAGGGCGGCATGAGCGACGAGACCACCACCGGAGCCCGGACCGGAGCGCAGTGCGCGGACCGGCCCGCCGGGAGCCCTGGCCGGGTCCTGCCCGTCACCGACCTCTCCCTCGTCGTGCTCGTCGGCGCCTCCGGCTCGGGCAAGTCCACCTTCGCCCGGCGCCACTTCAAGCCCACCGAGGTCCTCTCCTCCGACTTCTGCCGCGGCCTGGTCGCCGACGACGAGAACGACCAGAGCGCGTCCCAGGACGCCTTCGACGTCCTGCACTACATCGCGGGCAAGCGGCTCGCCGCGGGCCGCCGCACCGTCGTCGACGCCACCAGCGTCCAGCAGGACGCCCGGCGCCAACTGATCGACCTGGCCAGGAAGTACGACGTGCTGCCGATCGCCGTCGTGCTCGACGTGCCCGAGGAGGTGTGCGCCGAGCGCAACGCGGCCCGCTCCGACCGCGCGGACATGCCCCGCCGGGTCGTCCAGCGGCACGTCCGCGAACTCCGCCGCTCCCTGCGGCACCTGGAGCGCGAGGGCTTCCGCAAGGTGCACGTCCTGCGCGGCGTCGAGGAGATCGAGCACGCCACCGTCGTCACCGAGAAGCGCTACAACGACCTCACCCACCTCACCGGCCCCTTCGACATCATCGGCGACGTCCACGGCTGTGCCGCCGAACTGGAGGCGCTGCTCGTGTCGTTGGGGTACGCCGACGGCGTGCACCCCCAGGGCCGCACCGCGGTCTTCGTCGGTGACCTCGTCGACCGGGGCCCGGACAGCCCGGGCGTGCTGCGTCGGGTGATGTCGATGGTGAGGTCGGGCAACGCGCTGTGCGTCCCCGGCAACCACGAGAACAAGTTCGGCCGGTACCTCAGGGGCCGCCGGGTCCAGCACACCCACGGGCTCGCCGAGACCGTCGAGCAGATGGACAAGGAGAGCGAGGAGTTCCGCGCCGAGGTGCGGGAGTTCATCGACGGCCTGGTCAGCCACTACGTCCTCGACGGGGGCAGGCTCGTCGTCTGCCACGCCGGCCTGCCGGAGAGGTACCACGGCCGCACCTCGGGCCGGGTCCGCTCGCACGCGCTGTACGGCGACACCACCGGCGAGACCGACGAGTTCGGCCTGCCGGTGCGCTACCCGTGGGCGGAGGACTACCGGGGCCGTGCCGCCGTCGTCTACGGCCACACCCCGGTCCCGGAGGCCACCTGGCTCAACAACACCATCTGCCTGGACACCGGTGCCGTCTTCGGCGGCAAGCTCACCGCGCTGCGCTGGCCGGAGCGGGAACTGGTCGACGTGCCGGCCGAGCGGATCTGGTACGAGCCGGCCCGCCCGCTGCGCACCGAGGCCCCCGGCGGCCGGGACGGCCGCCCCCTGGACCTCGCCGACGTGTACGGCCGCCGGGCCGTGGAGACCCGGCACGCCGGCCGGGTGACCGTGCGCGAGGAGAACGCGGCCGCCGCGCTGGAGGTCATGAGCCGCTTCGCGATCGACCCGCGCCTGCTGCCGTACCTCCCGCCGACCATGGCGCCCACGGCCACCTCGCGCCTGGACGGCTACCTGGAGCACCCGGCCGAGGCCTTCGCCCAGTACCGGGAGGACGGGGTCGGGCGCGTCGTGTGCGAGGAGAAGCACATGGGCTCGCGCGCGGTCGCCCTGGTCTGCCGGGACGCGGAGGCGGCCGCCCGGCACTTCGGTGTCGGGGACGGCCCGGCCGGATCGCTCTACACCCGCACCGGCCGCCCGTTCTTCGACGACGCCGAGGTCACCGGGGAGATCCTCGGCCGGCTGCGCACGGCGGTCACCGACGCCGGACTGTGGGACACCCTCGGGACCGAATGGCTGCTGCTGGACGCCGAGTTGATGCCGTGGTCGCTGAAGGCGTCCGGACTGCTGCGCTCCCAGTACGCCGCCGTGGGCGCCGCCGGCGGCGCGGTGTTCCCGGGCGCGCTCGCGGCCCTGGAGGGCGCCGCCGCCCGGGGCGTCGAGGTGGCGGGGCTGCTGGAGCGCCAGCGCGAACGGGCCGGCGCGGTCGAGGCGTTCACGCGGGCCTACCGCCGCTACTGCTGGACCACCGACCGGCTGGACGGCGTACGCCTGGCCCCCTTCCAGATCCTCGCGGTCCAGGGCCGCAGCCTCGCCGGGCTGCCGCACGACGAGCAACTCGCCCTGCTGGACCGCGTGATCGAGCACGACGCCACGGGCCTGCTGCAGACCACCCGGCGGCTGTACGTCGACCCCGCCGACCCCGAGTCGGTGCGGGCGGGCGTCGACTGGTGGCTGGAGATGACCGGGCGCGGCGGCGAGGGCATGGTCGTCAAACCGGTCGGGGCCCTGGCCCGCGACCCGAAGGGCCGCCTGGTGCAGCCGGGGATCAAGTGCCGGGGCCGCGAGTACCTGCGGATCGTCTACGGCCCCGAGTACACGCGCCCCGACAACCTGGCCCGGCTGCGCGGCCGCTCGCTCGGCCACAAGCGGTCCCTGGCGATCCGCGAGTACGCCCTCGGTCTGGAGGCGCTGGACCGCCTCGCCGCGGGGGAGCCGCTGTGGCGGGCGCACGAGGCGGTCTTCGGCGTCCTGGCCCTGGAGTCGGAGCCCGTCGACCCGCGCCTGTAGGGGCCGGGACGGCCGCGCACGGCGACCCGGCCGGCCCGGGCGGGGGAGGCCCGCCCGGACCGGCCGGACCTCCCCCGTGGCCGGGGCCCGCCCCGGCCACGGAGGGTTAACACCCCCTCGGCCGGTCAGGATGGAACCATGACCTACCACGTCGACTCCGAGGTCGGACGGCTGCGCCGTGTCATCCTGCACCGGCCCGATCTCGAGCTCAAAAGGCTCACCCCCAGCAACAAGGACGCCCTGCTGTTCGACGACGTGCTCTGGGTGCGCCGGGCGCGCGCCGAGCACGACGGGTTCGCCGACGTCCTGCGCGACCGGGGCGTCACCGTCCACCTCTTCGGCGACCTGCTCGCCGCCACGCTGGACGTCCCGGCGGCCCGCTCGCTCGTCCTGGACCGCGTCTTCGACGAGAAGGAGTACGGCCCGCTGGCCACCGACCACCTGCGCGCGGCCTTCGAGACGCTGCCGTCGGCCGAACTGACCGAGGCGCTGGTCGGCGGGATGACCAAACGGGAGTTCCTGGACGCCCACCCGGAGCCCACGTCCGTGCGCTTCCACGCCATGGAACTCGACGACTTCCTGCTCCGCCCGCTGCCCAACCACCTCTTCACCCGCGACACCTCCGCCTGGATCTACGACGGCGTCTCCATCAACGCCATGCGGTGGCCCGCCCGGCAGCGCGAGACCGTGCACTTCGAGGCGATCTACCGGCACCACCCGCTCTTCCGCGACGAGGGCTTCCGCCTCTGGTCCGAGGGCCAGGCCGACTACCCGTCCACCATCGAGGGCGGGGACGTGCTGGTCATCGGCAACGGCGCGGTGCTGATCGGGATGAGCGAGCGGACCACCCCGCAGGCCGTGGAGATGCTCGCGCACAAGCTGTTCGCCGCCGGGTCCGCCGAGACCATCGTGGCCCTCGACATGCCGAAGAGACGCGCCGTGATGCACCTGGACACGGTGATGACGATGATCGACGGCGACACCTTCACCCAATACGCGGGCCTCGGCATGCTCCGTTCGTACACCATCGAGCCCGGCTCGGGGGACAGGGAGCTGAAGGTCACCGACCATCCGCCGGAGCACATGCACCGCGCGATCGCCGCCGCGCTCGGACTCAGCGAGATCCGGGTGCTGACCGCCACGCAGGACGTCCACGCCGCCGAGCGCGAGCAGTGGGACGACGGCTGCAACGTCCTGGCCGTCGAACCCGGCGTCGTCGTCGCCTACGAGCGGAACGCCACCACCAACACGCACCTGCGCAAGCAGGGCATCGAGGTGATCGAGATCCCCGGCAGCGAACTGGGCCGGGGCAGGGGCGGACCGCGCTGCATGAGCTGCCCGGTCGAGCGGGACGCCGTCTAGACCGGCACCCCGGTTCCGGGCACGGGACCGGGGTGCCGGTCTAGAC
>NZ_LIRG01000215.1 GCF_001419695.1 Streptomyces prasinopilosus | reverse complement strand
CCCCTGCTCGACATGCCGGCGCTGGCACCCGTCCACCTGGCCGAACGGATCGCGACCTCGCCGTCGGGCGTCCCCGGTCCCGTGGTGACCGGACTCAGGGCACGAGGCGTGACCGTCACGCTGCACCCCTGACCGTCCACGATCCGTCCCTCACCCGGCGCGATCCCCCCCCCCCCGTCGAACCCACCTGGCCGCAAGGAGACTTCCCATGCCCCCGGAAACGCTGGACATACTGAGTGAGTTCCATGAGAGGGCCCTCGCAGAGGGCATCCCCCCGGACGACATCGCACGGTGGACGGACCTCGCCCGCCCCTGCGCCTTTCTGGGCACCAGGGGGGACGGGCCGGTGGTGGGCCGGCTCGGCGGACCCCTCATGCTTCCCGCGGACACCCCCGACCCGTGGTGCAAGCTCGCCGCCACCATCGACCTCGCCGCGCTGCCCGCCGGAGCGACCGACCTCGACCTGCCCGCCGACGGCCACCTCCTGCTGTTCGCCGACCCCGACCCCGACCGGATCGGGGTAGAAAACCTGGGCAGTGCGCTCCACATTCCCGCCGGCACCCCCGTCGAGGAACGCCCCGTGGACCTCGACCCGGAATGGAGGAACTACCCGTACGAAACGGATCTCCCGGAAGGGCTGCTCCGCCTGAGTACCGACGTCTCTCTGCCGTACTACACCTCGGTCTACGCTCCCGGGCAGCCTTTGCACTGCGTGGCTCACCCGGAACATCCCCACGCGCACGAATTGATCGAGGTGTGGACGGAGATGCCGGGCGAGGACATCGGCCGCGGACTTCAGCTGGGTGGATACGCCGAGGACGAGCACTGGGCGGAGGACCCCAGCGTGGCGGCCGGACGGGAAGCGGCACGAGCGGTGGCCCGAGGCGAACTGCCCGCCCCTGATACGGACGTACGTCCCGAGGACTGGGTGTGCCTCGCCCAGTGGCTGCATGGGCTCGACGGTTTGGAGATGGCCCTCTACTCCTGGTCGATCTCCCGGCAGGACCTGGCCGCACGGCGCTTCGACCGGGTCTACGCCACCATGACCTGGAACCCGTGACACCCGGCCGAGGGTGCCCGGGGTTCCCGAGTGCCGCAGCCACGACTACGTCCGCGTCGGCACACCCGCGTTTCCATCTCCACTTCACACCGACGAGTTCGTCCTGGCTGAACCCGGTGGAGCGGTGGTTCGCCGAGCTCCCGCAGAAGAAGCTCGAGCGGGGCGTCCACCGCTCCGTCCAGGCCCTGGAACGCGACCTCCGGTCCTGGCTCGCCGGCCGGAACGAACACCCCAGGCCGTTCATCCGGACGAAGACGGCCGACGAGATCCTCGACGAAGCAGCCGCCCGCTGCGGATGACTCTCCGACTCAGGTCACTGGTGGAACGCGGGCAGTCGCAGGGCCACCAGGGCCGTGTCGTCGTCGTCGGTGGGGGTCAGCAGCCTGGCGAGCAGCTCGTCGCAGAAGGACTCCAGCGGGCGTCGGGCGGCGGCCGACGCGTGTCGGCGCAGCCGCTCCAGCCCGTCGGTGAGGGACTCCTCCCGGCGCTCCACCAGCCCGTCGGTGTACAGCAGCAGGGTTGAACCGGGGGGCAGGGGTTCGACGGCGCTGCTGTGGGCGGGGTGCGGGAGAAGCCCGAGCATCGGGGAGCGGCCCCCGTCCAGGAAGCGCGCAGTGCCATCCGCTTCGACCAGCAGGGGCGGGGGGTGTCCCGCGACGGAGTAGTGGAGCTGGAAACGGCCGGACGTCGGGCGTTCGACTCGGGCCAGGACGCAGGTGGCGGTGCACTCCAGGTAGAGGGTCTGCAGGGAGACGTCCAGGCGGCGCAGGATCTCGCCGGTGGGTTCCTCTCGGTCGAGGGCGAGTCCCCGCAGCATGTTGCGCAGCTGGCTCATGGTTACCGCGGCGGGCAGGTCGTGGCCGGCGACGTCCCCGACGGTGAGGACGGTGGCGCCATCGCGTAGCACGAAGGAGTCGTACCAGTCGCCGCCGATCTCGGCGGCCGAGGTGCTGGGCCGGTAGCGGACGGTGATGCTGAGGCCGGGCACGTCCGGCGGCTCGGTGAGCAGGCTGTGCTGGAGCGCCAGCGCCACCTGCCGGATGCGTTGGTACTCCAGGGCGTTGTTCAGAGGGGTGTGGGCTCGTTCCATGAGCGTCTGCAGCAGGCTGACCTCCGGTTGCCCCAGGGGCGGGCGGTCGCCGTTGGCGGAGGCGACGACCAAGGCGGCGGTGACGCCGTCGACGACGACGGGGAGCAGGATGACGCTGTTGGCATCGGGCGCCAGCCAGGGCTCGGTGCCGGACGGGGCGAGGTCGGGTGGCGGCGAGTCGGGCGGGAAGACGGCGTGGACCGGGCGGCGCCGGTCGACGGTGCGGGTGAGCGGGCTGTCCGGTTCCAGGTGCTCCGCGTGGTGCGGGGGCAGACCGGATCGGCCCTCGTGGGTGACGGCGGCGACGCGTTCGGCGGTCAGCGCGGTCCCCGGGGTACGGTGCAGGGCTTGCGGAAGGAGGTACATGGCGCAGCTGTCGGCGAGGTCGGGCACGATCACTGCGGTGAGGGCGGCGAGCATCTCGTTCGGCTGGGCGGCATCGGCCGTGACGGCGGTCGCCCGGGCCAGCAGTTCCTCGCGGCGGGCGTCTTGCCACTCCTGCTCGACGTCCCGGCAGGTGCCCATCCACTCGATCACCGTGTTCCCGTCGCGGACCGGTGCGGCGTTGACGGCGAAGTGCCGGTAGCCGCCCGTGGCCAGCCGCAGCCGGTAGGTGTGGGTGAACCGCTGCTGCACCTCGTGCAGGGCCCGGTTCCACTCCTTGATGAGGGCGGCGCGGTCATCGGGGTGAACCGCGTCGATCCATCCGTCGCCGCGGAACTCCTGCCAGCTCTGCCCGGTGACTCGCTGCCAGCCGGGGCTCGGCTCGGTGACACCGCCCTCGGGGCCCGTCACCCACACCATCTCGGACCCGGCCCGCACCAGGCTGCGGTAGCGCAGCAGCGCGCGGCGGCGCTCTTCGGACAGGACGCGGATCCGTTGGGCGGCGGTCACCTGTTCGGTGGTCTCCATGACCACCCCCAGAACCCCGAGGCTTCCGTCGCTCATCGTGGCGCGGGAGATGCTGAACGTGAAGTAGCGCGTTCCGCCCTCAGCGGAGTCCGGGAAGCCGAGGTCGACGGGGACGGCCGTGAGCACTTCGGCCTTGCCGGTGGCGAGGACCCGGTCGAAGATGTCGAAGTAGCCGGACTGCTTGAGGTCGGGGAAGGTGCGGCGGAGGGGCTGACCCAGCGGACGGTCGCCGAAGGTCCTCCGGTAGACGGTATTGGTGTACGCGAGCCGGTGCTCAGGCCCTTGGGTGAACACGACGCCGATCGGAGCGGGATCGAACATCTCGAGCCTCATGGGGCCTCCACCTGGCTGTCCCCGGGAGTCAACGTGGCGTGGGCAGCGTATCCCCAGCACCCCATACCGGGGGCCCGACGCGCAGTCGGCGCCGACCGGTGCCATCGGGCCGTGTCCGGCCCCGATGACCGCGGTGGCACAGCGTGCGGTCGGCGTGTGGTCGGCGTGCAGGCCTACCCGGATCACCACGAAGCAGGCAGGTATCTGACCTGTACTCGAAGCAGGAGTTCGAAGGACCCGGTACAACCGAGGGCTTCGCCATGCCGCTACTGCTGGTCAGCCGGGATCCGGTGGGGTGCGGAGCCGGTCGGAGGCATCGGTGATCACGTCGGTCCAGGGCCGGCGCCTGGCGAGGCGGAGGTGGCGGCGGCGATCGGTGGTGACGAGCCGAAGCAATCTGGGCCTACGGTACTGACGTCGTCGACCGGCTGGCGCAGCGGGCGGCGGCCGCGGCGGTGCGGGTGCGGGTGCGCCGTTCCACTCGGACCGGAAAGCCAGCCGCGTTCCGGAGCAGACGACCGGCGGCCGTGCCCGCCAGGGCCTGACCGAGAGTCTGCTACCTCACCCCACCTCGACCTGATGACCCATCAGCCGTCCTGCTCGTGGACAACTTGACGACATCCCCACGTGCGCTTGCCGCCGGACGCGCGATACAGCGCGACGGCGTCCCTCCGGAACCCCTCCGGGTACGGGGACTTACGTCCCACCTGGACATCCCTCCCTGGACCCTCAAGATCCATTGTCAGGGTGTCCACTCCAGAGGATCAGCCTCAGGGAGTCGCTCCGGTGGCGACAGGAACACGACGATATCGGTCTCTTCGCTGTGCACGACCTCGGGTTCCTCCCAGCCTTGGCAACGGTAGAAGGCGAGCGCGTCATGTGCCTGGCTCCAGGTCAGCAACCACGATCGGCCTCCGGGCGCGGTGGCGGTGATGCTGGACAACAGCCGTCCGCCCAGACCGCTCCTGCGGGCGCCGGAACGGACTCCCAGCTCGTCGATCTCGAGGGAGCCGATCAGCAGTTCGTCGACGCGGTCGGCGCCCAGGCGTCGGAGCACCTTGCCGTAGGCCCGGTCTGCAGGGAAAGGGGCCTGGGTGATCCACCCTGTGGCGAACCCCGCCACAGCACCGGCCTCGTCCACGGCGACGACGGCCCGGAAGCCGGGGCGATGCGCGTCTCCCTTCAGGCGTTCCCGGAAGTCGTGCCGCGTGGCGGCTGGGGATCGGTGGGCCCAGGGCGGAGCGGTGAAGATCTCAACGTACGCGTCGCTGAGAGCATCCAGAACGCCGAGAATCTCGGGACCGGAGCTTCGCATGACCCTCACCGCTGTGCCTTTGCGCCGTTGTCGCCGCGTATCCGGGCTGTGGGAAGCAGCATGAGGACAGCCAGTCCGCCCAGCAGGCCGAAGGCGAGGTGGAAGTCGCCCGTGGAGTCACGCAGCGCCCCCACCAGTACCGGTGCCAGTGCGGCGCAGGAGTAGCCGACGAAGAAGGCCATCGCGCTGATCCGGCCGGCCTCGGCGGAGTCGCGGCTGGACACCACCGGCAAGGTGAGGACGAGGGTGAAAAGACTGCCGTGGCCGATACCCAACGCGACGATCCACAGCCATGTCGCTGTGCCCGGGGCGAAGGCCAGGCCCAGGAACCCGACGGCCGTCAGCGTGGTCGTCCACACCAGGTCCTGGCGCGTGCTCCGACCCTCACCCAGCAGTGCCGGCACGGCCAGCATGGACACGACCTGGAGAGAGATCATCACGGTCAGCAGCAGGCCGGCCCCCGCGGCGCTGTGACCACCGTCGTCCTGCAACAGCGCTGCCACCCAGGCCAGTTCGCAGTAGTACAGGGCGGAGTTCCCCGCGGCCAGCGTGGTTATGCGCCACGCCTTGGCGCTGCGCCAGGGCAGCCCACGGGTCACCGGTCCCGAGGGCGTGGCGACACCGTCCGGCCCGAGGGCGCGTCCGGTCATGGACCACAGCACGCTGCCGGCCAACGCGAGCACCGCCCATGAGCCCAGGGCTCCCGGCCAGGAGCCGACTGCGTCGGCCAACGGCGCGCTGACCCCGGCCGCGACCGCGCCGCCGAGCCCGAGGCCGGCCGTGTAAATGCCGGTGACCAGACCCAACCGGTCGGCGAAGCGGGCCTTCACCACGGCGGGCAGCAGAGTCTGCGCTATCGCGATCCCTGCTCCGGCCGCAGCGGAGCAGCTCAGTTGCAGCCAGGAGGATGCCCCGGCGGCGCGTGCCGCGGTGGCCAGGGTGATGATGGCCAGCCCCAGTAACACGCCACGGTGCAGCCCCAAGCGACGGGCGACGATCGCGGCGGCGGGCGCGCAGACTCCCATGGCCAGTGTGGGGAGGGTGGTCAGCAACGACAGGCCGGTCGCCGATAAGTGCAGGTCCGAGCGGATGTGGTCGGCCAGCGGCGACACCGCCGCGATCGCCGGCCGGAGGTTGGCCCCCGCGACGAACAGCGCCACGGCTCCTAATCCGAGCGCCGAGTGCGCCGAGTGCGCCGAGGCGGTCGGATGGCTCTGGGTGTGCATCATGAACCCTTCGAGATGATCTCGGATACTTTCTATCCGAGTTGATATCACAACTCGGATAGAAAATGTCCGGGAACCGCTAGAGTGGCGCCATGAAGCTGTCCAACGGCGTGGAGTGGGCACTGCACAGTTGCGTCACCCTCAGCCAGAGCCGCGCTCCGGTGCGGGCCACCAGGCTCGCGGAGCTGCACGGCATCCCGCAGGCCTACCTGGCCAAACACCTGCAAGCGCTGTCCCGCGCGGAGATTGTCCACGCGACAGCCGGTCAGGTCGGCGGCTACACCCTCACCCGACCCGCGGCCTCGGTCACCATGCTGGAAGTGGTCCAGGCCATCGACGGCACCGAGCCGGCGTACCGGTGCACCGAGATCCGACAACGCGGACCGCTGGCCGTCCCTGCCGAACAGTGCGAACGCCCCTGCGCCATCGCCCGCGCCATGGCGGCGGCGCAGGAGGCGTGGTACCGAGCCCTCGCCGCCGTGTCGATTGCGGACCTGGCCGCCGCCATCGACACCGACAGTGACGGCACGGCAATGGCGGACGTCCGACGCTGGCTGGCGGGCTCCCGGCACTGAGCTTCCGCCAATTTGAAGCCGCAGGTCAAAGGGCTGGCGTGACCGGTTCTCGGGATGCTCACGCTGGTCATGGGCGGTTGTCTGAGCAGTAGATCGTCCGTCAGCGGCCGACTTCGAGGTTTGTCAGAACAAGCAGGGCGTGCAGGAGGTGGGGGGCGCGAGCGGGATCGGTGCGGAGCTTGGTGAGGATCCGCCAGTTCTCGAGATGGGCGAAGCCGTGCTCGACCGGTGCGCGGCCGACGGCGAGGACGCGGAGGGCGGTCTCCCGGCCGGGGGGGAGCTTGCGGGTACGGCCGGCGCGGAAGCCGGTGACGACCACGGGATCGCGTACGTCATCAGCTCGGCCAGGAACCGCTTCGCAGCCTTCGCGTCACGCCGGGACTGCATGAGGATGTCCAGCACGTTGCCATCCTGGTTCAACGGCCCGCCACGTGCAGTACCACACCCCGTTGATCTTCACGAACACCTCGTCGGGATGCCACCTTTCACCGGCCCGCGGTGGCGCAGCCCGGCGGCGTACTCGGGCCCGAACCTGGCACACCACTGCCGGACCGTCTCGTAGGAGACGATCACGCCGCGGGCGAGCAGCAACTCCCCGACCTCCCGGAAGGAGAGCAGGAAGTGGTGATACAACCACACCGCGTGCGCGATGATCTCCGCCGAGTAGCGGAAGCCCTTGTACGACGGAGTCGCAGCCTCCATGCTGTGCTTTTCCGGCCCCGGCCTGCCAACCCGAAGATCATCGGATCGGCAGGCCCGTAGCCAACCTGACCATGCCCTACGGCAGCCTCGCCGAACCTCTCGACTGGTGCTGAGCCTCCGGGCGGACGGGCAGAAGGGCTGAAACTCGGTCAACCTGGCCCGGATGACGGGATACTCGTGTCGACTCGATGTCGGGGCGACCAGGGAGTAGGCCGGTGAACTCTGCCGTAGGGGCGGGCCGTCGCGGTGGGCGGCATGTGGTGGTTGCGGGTGGGAGCCTCGCGGGGCTGCTCGCGGCGCATGTGCTGGCCGGGCATGCCGACCGGGTGACCGTCGTCGAGCGGGACCGGTTCCCGGGCAGTGCCGAGCCGCGGCCCGGGGTGCCGCAGGGGCGCCACCCCCATGTGCTGTTGCAGGGTGGGCAGGCGGCCATGGAAGCGCTGCTGCCGGGCTTCCTCACGGAGTTGCGGGAGGCGGGCGCGCCATGGGTGGGCATGCCGTCGGACATGGTGCTCTGGCAGGCCGGGCGCTGGTTCCGCCGGGTGTCCGCCTCCACGCACATCTACACCGGGTCCCGCGCGCAACTGGAGGAGCTGGTACGACGGCGGGTTCTCGCCAACCCACTGATCGACACCGTGGAGGGCACCGAGGTCGTGGGGCTCCTCGGTGACGCCTCGCGGGTGCGGGGCGTGCTGCTGCGGGAGCGGTCCGGGGACACGCGCGCAGAACCCCGGGCGTTGGAGGCCGACCTGGTCGTCGATGCCTCCGGCACCGGTACGAAGGCCCCGCAGTGGCTCGCCACGATCGGCGCCGCGGCCCCACACGAGGAGACCCTCGACACGGGCCTCGCCTACGCCTCTCGCGTCTACCGCGGCCCGAAGGGGGTCCTCGACGGTGCGACCGTCGGGTACTACGTCTATCCCGGCCCCTCCCAGTTGCACGGCGGCGGTGCGCTGCCTTTGGAGGACGGCACCCACCTGGTGATCGTCTCCGGGCTGCGCGGTGACGAACCGCCCACAGACGACGACGAGTTCGTAACGTACGCCAAGCGGCTGGGCCATCCGCTCCTGGACCGCTGGATGGACGAGGCCGAACCGCTCTCCCCGGCATTCGGCTACCGGCGCACCGCCAACGTCCGCCGCCGCTACGACCTGCCCGGCCCGCCTGCGGGGTTCCTCGCCACCGGCGACGCGCTGTGCACCTTCAACCCGATCTACGGCCAGGGCATGGCCGCCGCCGCGATGAGCGCGGTCGCCCTACGTGACGCACTCGCTGATCCGCACCGTACGCCTACGACCCGGCGCGCGCAGCGGGCGTTGCTCGCGGCGTCCCGGCAGGCGTGGGACATTTCCGCCGGGGCGGACCGCAAGATGCCGGGTGCCCTTGGCAGCGCCCTCGACGGCGGTCCCGCGGACCGGGTCGCGGACTGGTACCTGCGCCGGGTCCTGGAGAGGGCGCCCGGCGACCCGGTCGTGGGCGACGCCTTCCGTGCCGTACTGACGCTCGCCCGACCCGTCTCCGCGCTGTTCGCTCCGCCGGTGGCACGCGCCGTCCTCTTCACTCGGCCGGCACCGACGCCGACAAAGCCTCCCGCGACCCCGGAGGGACCTGGGGTCTGAGCGGGCGGAATCCGGACGGACGACTGGCACCGGTCTAAGACTGTGTCCTATGGGGTGAGACGGTCGTTGGGCATGGCATGGGGCGGGACACGTGGAGTCGGATCGTTCCGGACGGACTGTGGGAGATCGCGAAGCCGCTGATCCCGCCGTCCCGAGTGCGGCCGCAGGGCGGCGGGACGCAGGACACGCCTGAGGAGACGCTGTTCGCCGCGATCATCTACGTGCTGGTGTCCGGCTGTGCCTGGCGGCACTGCCGCCGTGCTTCGGGGGCTCGAGGTCCGCGGCCCACCGCCGGTTCCTGATCTGGTCCAGGGCCGGTGTGTGGGGCCGGCTGCACGAGGGGATCCTGCACCGTCTCGACGATGCCGGCCCGCTCGATCTGTCCCGGGCGGTTCTCGACTCCGCCCACGTGAGGGCGAAAAAAGGGGCGGACTCACAGGTCCGAGCCCCGTGGACCGGGGCAGGCCGGGTTCCAAGACGCACGTCCCGTCGGACGCGAACGGACCGCCCCTCCTTGTCGGCGTCTCAGCCGCCCACACCCACGACAGCCAAGCCCTGAAGCCCATGATGCCCGGTCACCGAACGAGACACGCCCCCATCACGGCCGTCACCCCAAGCCTCGGCGCCTGCCTGCCGACAAGGCCTACGACAACCCTGAACTGCGGAAACGGCTCCGTGGCAAACGTATCGGCGTCCGCATCGCCCGCAACGGCACCCGAGTCGTCGGAACGACTCGGGTGCCGCGGACGGGTGATCGAACGGACCACGTCCTGGCTGACCGGCCACCGCCGGCTCAACCACCGATACGAACGCCACCCCGCAACTACCTGGCATTTCTCGGCCTTGCCGCGGCTGTCCGCTGCTGCAAGCGACTCGTCCGCCTGCCCGCAGAGGACACGGTCTTAGCAGGTGATGCTGTCGATGTAGATGTGGTCGATGCTGCTGAACTTCTTCCACAGGCTGGACTTACCGCGTCGGTCCTCCGTGTTGGTCCAGCCACCCCAGTAGTGCCACTTGGTGACACAGCCCTTGTAGAACCGGACAGCATCGGTGTCATAGTAGTAGTAGTGGAACTTCGACTCGTCGCCTGCAGGGAGCTCCACATCCGCGTTGTAGCTGCTCCAGGTGTTCACGTTCTGTACGCAGGGAAGCTTGTCTCCGGAGTAGGTGCTGGAGGTCCCGGACCAGCAGTTGGCGATACGGACCGGCATGCGCGAGTTGTTACTGACCTCACCACCGCAGCCCGAGGTCGTGCAGGTGCCCGCGGATGCGGGGGCGCTCAGACCGATGCTCATGAAGAGCGACACAATAGCGAGCGCGGCGGAGCGCATTCCCCACTTACCGAGCCTTCTCTTATCCATTCTTCCTCCGTTTAGTCGCGATTTCGGACGCCTGGCTGGTGAGACAGAAAGCGCACTCAGACACAGCCCGGCATGACAGGCCAGCATGAGAAAATCATTCGCTTGGTGCTGAACTCCTTTCCGACAGAGGGGCCACGGCGTCCCAGCACCCCCGTAATCCCTCGCGCCCCCGACGTTCCTCGCCTCCCCCGCACGCACGCCCCCCTCGGATCCATCGGCCACAGAACCGTGAGCCACCAGCCTGGGCCGATCAGGTCTGCCACCGCGACGTTTCGTGCCACGATTCGATCAGGTTCGAAGGGACAGTCACTCAACCAGCAAGGCCAGACCGTGGAGTGGAAGGGTCATGATCGAGCTCACCGTGGACGTCGCCGGACTCGCCCGCTCACGCTTCGCGGTCTCGCCGTTGCACGAGGTCGTCACGACGCTGCTGCACTGGGGCCTGCGACCGGCCCCCGACGCCGATCCGTGGGTCGCTCGCGCCCGGCGCGTGCTGCGCCGGGCCCGACTGCCGCTGCTGTCCGAACTGGCCCTGGACGGACCCGGATACGTGCCCGACTTCCTCAGTCCACATCCCTCCAGGCCCTCCCCCACCGTCGAGGAGGAGCTGGAGCAGGTCCGCTCCACCCCGCCCGAGCGCGTCCTGAGCGAGTTGGAGGCGTTGCGCGACGGACGGCCGAGGAACGGCCTTGCCGGTTCCGAGCTGCCGGAGGGGATACGGCGGGCCATGGCGCGAGGTGGCGCGCACGTGGCCCGGCAGGCGGCTGACGAGATGCAGCGCTACTGGGAGCTGGCCTTCGCCCCGCACTGGGAGGCCGCCAAGGCCGCTCTCGATGCGGAGGTCGGCCGATGCGCCGGTGTGCTGACCGGGCACGGGGCGGCGAGGCTCTTCAACTCCCTGCATCCCGAGATCGAGTGGGCCGACGGCACCTTGCGCGTCGAGAGTCGGTTGCGGATCGCGCTGCCGGTGCCCCTGGTGGTCGTCGTGCCGTCACTGGTCGCGCCGCGGCCGGGCGTGGGCGTGGACCCGACGCGCGAGGAGGACCGGCCTCCGATGCTCGTCTATCCCGTGCGGGACAAGGCCGTCGCCGGCACCGTCGCTCCCACTGCCCCCTCCGTCGAGATGGCCCAGCTGCTCGGCCCCACCCGCGCGGGGCTGCTCGCCGCGCTGGTACAGCCGGCCTCCACCGCGCAGCTGGCGGCACGTCACTTCCTCAGTCCCGCCACGGTTTCGTACCACCTGGGCGTACTGCACCGGGCCGGCCTCGTCGTCCGCGCCCGGTCCGGCCGATCGGTGCTCTACCGCCGTACACCCAAAGGGTCCCGGCTGGCAGAAAGCCGGTAGGTGGGGCGGGGCAGGCTCCTCTCACATGGGCGGCGTCCACGCTGTCCCAGGCAGCGGTCCCCCACGGCCCCGCACACAGTCCAGTGCGGGAGTCAGAGCGACGGCGAAGACCGCCGCAGCCAGCACGACGGCAGTCACCCGAGCGAAAACGATCTCCACCGTCATCGCGTCCTTCCCCCACCGCGACTCACGCCCCATGTCCATGCCGCACGCCTCACACCACGGGCAGGCCATGACGCACGGACCGGACAGCCCGACGCCCACCCAGCGTTCCCGACGGACGGCGAGGCGTTTGAACCGGTGGAGCAGGGCGAGGGGCTGGGTGACATCGTTGGCGTTGGCCGCGGTCGTGATCACCTTGAGTGGGGTGCCGCGGCCGTCGCAGACCAGGTGGTGTCTGCTGCCCGTCCTGCGCCGGTCGACCGGCGACGGGCCGGTGTCGGCACCCCCTTTTTCGCCCGGAGGTGGGAGCCGTCCGCACAGGCCCGCGACCAGCCGAGTTCACCGGCCGCGTTCAGTTCGGCGAGGCGGCAGCGGACCCGGCGTGCCGCATCCAGGCGCGGGTCCGGCGGCGGGGTGTCAGGCGAGCGGGGTGTCGTCCAGTGCCTTCGCGAGGTCGCCGGGGGTGTCGTAGAGGGCGATGGCTCCGGCCCTCTGCAACTCGTCGTCCCCGAAGCCGCCTGAACGGACGACGATCGCCGGCATCCCCGCCCTCTTCGCCGCCTCCACGTCCCACACCGAGTCGCCGACCATCACACTCGACGCGTTGGGTGGCGCGCCCAGCTTCTTCAGCGCCACCTGCAGCAGGTCCGGCGCCGGCTTGGAGGACTCCACATCAGCGCTGGTGGTCCAGTCGTCGGCGATGTCACGGGCATCCAGCATGTCCAGGAAGACGTCCACGTGACGCTGCTGACCGGAGCTGGCCAGCACCAGTCGGTGACCGCGCTCCTTGACGGCCATGAGCAGATCACGCGCACCGGGCAACGGCGCCATCTCCTCCAGCAGCGCGTCGACCTCCCTGCCCTGCTGCTCCCGGGCCCGCTCGCCCACCCGGCGCTCCAGTTCCTCGCCACCGACGGCCGTGACTAGCTGGTCTCCGCCCATTCCGATCAGCCGGTGCAGCCGCCACACCGGGAAGGTCTCCCCCACCGAGCGCAGTGCCCGGTACCAGGCGAGCGCGTGCTGGTAGTTGGAGTCGATGAGCGTGCCGTCGATGTCGAGGACGGCGATGGCGGATTCGGTCACGCTCACCGACTACCCACCAGCCCGGTGCCCACACAGAATCCGCGAGACGGGCGAGGCGATCGTCGGCGCGGTCCCGGCTCCCCGGCCACCCGGCCACCCGGCCACCCGGCCACCCGCCGGACACCGCTGCTCAGCAGGTACGAACGCCGAGGGCTGCCTTCAGGCCGTCGGTCCCACCACGACCCCGGCCCGGCCGCAGATGCCGCGGTCGCCGGCCTGTTCACTGCGGGCCGGTGCCGGGGGCCGGGGTAGGGCAGCTCGGCTCGTGTCGTCCGCTGTGTGCCGACCCGGCGGGCGGGGCACCACCGCCGGCCGGGCCCGGTCAGGTTCTCGGGCACCTCGCGGATGCCGCTGGGCACGCTCATCCCGTGTTCCCCGCACGCTACCGGGGGTAGGCGCCGTCGCACGGTGCCGTGTCGGCCGGCACAGGCCAGATGATCTCCACGGGGCCGAGGACGCCGTCAGGGCGCACCCGTTCCGCGGTCGCGCGGCATGGCCGCCTCTGGTGAGTCTGCCAGGCGGGTTTCAGGTGGTGGTGGGCCAGCTGCGCAGCAGGACGGCGATCTCCTTGGCGGTGCAGGCGGGGTCCAGGAGCAGGTCCTTGAGGGCGAGGGCGTCCTCGCGGGCGGGTTTGACGGTGATTCCGGCGGCCTCGAGGTACATCACGCCGGTGGCGGCGGCTACGGCGAGGTTGGAGCGCTCCAGCCAGCGGCACCGGCCCAGGGTGTGCACCAGGGCGGCGGCCTTGGCGTAGGGGCCGTCGTAGACGGACTGCTCGAACAGTTCGACCCGGTGGCGGGCGACCGCCGAGACCGGGACGCCGTAGTCGTCGGGGGCCGGATCGTTGACCCCGGCGGCCTCGGCGACCTGCAGGATCCAGGGAACGTCGATGTGCAGGTCCATCAGGCGGCGCGCGCTCCCCGGGGCGTGTGCTGGGCGTCTTCGGCTTCGTCGAAGAGTGCCTGGTGGTCGGCCAGGAAGCGGGCGGCGGCCTCCACCGCGCGGGCGCGCAGGCCGCTGGTGTCGTCCTGCACCAGCCGGGCAAGGTAGTCCCCGATGCTCAGCCCCAGGTCGGCGGCACGCTTCTTCGCGAGTTCCGCGACGTCCTCGTCCACACGTGCGCCCAGCTGTGTCTTTGCCATACCCGCATGGTAACAGTTGTTACCACCCTGTTCGGGCGAACGCTTCGGAGCGGCGGCCGGGACGACGACCTCGACGCGACCGCCGCAGTCGAGAACCGCCTCGGCGCACCGGGTGCCGGGGCCGTCCGCCGGGTACGAGACGCCGACCGGTCCGACCAGGTCGTGCTCGGCCGTCTTCTGGCTCGGCCGCTCCCCCGTGGGCGAGCCGGGACGAGTCCTGCATCAGGACGGCCGGGACGGCGTCCTCAGCCCTCCAGCCCTCCGCACCCAGGGCGGCAACCAGGCGTACGTGCTGGTCGGGGAGCCGGCCGGTGCGGTGCTTGGTGCGGGCCTTGGCGAGTCAGGCGCCGATCTCGACGGTGTCGCCGTCGACGCGGATGGCCTCGCGGACGGCAGGCTCCTTCTTCGAAGCCGTCACATGGGAAGGAGAGCCCGTCAACAAGGAAACGGAGAAGTGCCTGGCACTCACCTGGTTCACCGTGCACGAACTGCCGGATGGCGTCATCGAGTACCCGGGCGCCGGCCTGCTCGGCCACCTCGGCGGCACCGGTCCCCTGACGGTGCACAACTGGCCGTAACGCGTCACAGCCCGGGCCGGCTCCCGGCCGGCCGCCCCGGTGCTGGACGCTCGGGGGCCTGCGTACGCAACTGGCCCCCAAGTGCGACGCACCAGCCGTCCGGAAGCAGAACCTCGGGATGCTCCCCCGGCGGACGACACCCTGCTCGCCGCTTCGCTCAAGACCGGGGCCGGGCAGGTACCCGCGAGCCGACGGCGGCGTCCCGATCGTCTGAGCCATCGCGTGCCTGAGACACCCGTACAGGTCACATGACCCTGTCGATCCCGGTGTCCGCCGGCATCCGCGGCAGGGCCGCCGCCCGGATCTCGGGGAACGTGGCCGTCAGGTCCGTGCCGCGCCGTGAGTGCAGCAGCACCCGCCTGCCCGCGTATACGGCGAGCTGAGCACGGTAGCCATCGCCTTTTCGGCTCACCCGCCCCTCCCGGCAGCGGCGCAGGGCCGGACACAGGGGCGGCGAGCATCGGTTCCGGCAGCGTCCACGCCGGGATCAGGCCGCGACGAGCTCCTGCTCGCGGTCCGGCGTCTTGACCTTGGGCTTCTTGTTCGGCAGCGAGAGCCGGAAGACCTTGCGCCATGCGGAGAACACCTGTTTGGGCAGCGGGCCGGTGACGTACTCCAGCTCGTACTTCTCGAACAGCGCGCGCACCTTCACCGCGACCTCGGCGTACCGGTTGCTCGGCAGGTCCGGGAACAGGTGGTGCTCGATCTGGTGTGACAGGTTGCCGGTCATGAAGTGCATGGCCTTGCTGCCGCTGATGTTCGCCGAGCCCATCATCTGGCGCAGGTACCACTGGCCGCGTGTCTCGCCCTTGATCGACCGGCGCTCGAAGACCTGCACGCCCTCGGGGAAGTGCCCGCACATGATCACCGAGTGGGACCAGAGGTTGCGGACCAGGTTCGCGGTGAACGTGGCGGCGAGCGTGGTGAGGAACGACGGGCCCGACAGCAGCGGGTGGATCACGTAGTCCTTGAGCACCTGCTTGCGGATCTTGCGGCCCACGGCCTTGGCCCGCGCGCGGAACTCCGGGTTCTTGCGGCGGCGCTTGTGCAGGTTCTTGCCGAGCTCCAGGTCGTACGCCGCGATGCCGTACTCGAAGAAGCAGGCGTTGATGAAGTTCCACAGCGGCTGGCCGAGGTGGAACGGGTGCCACTTCTGGTCCTCGTCGACGCGCATGATGCCGTAGCCGAGGTCGTTGTCCTTGCCGATCACGTTGGTGTACGTGTGGTGCAGCTCGTTGTGCGAGTGCTTCCACTGGTCGGACGGCGAGACGTGATCCCATTCCCAGGTGGTGGAGTGGATCTTCGGGTCTCGCATCCAGTCCCACTGGCCGTGCAGGACGTTGTGGCCGATCTCCATGTTGTCCATGATCTTCGCCACGGACAGACCGGCGGTGCCGATCAGCCACGCGGGCGGGAAGAACGAGAACAGCAGCACGCCCCTGCTGACCAGCTCGAGCTTGCGCTGCGCCGAGATGACCTTGCGGATGTAGGCGGCGTCCTGCTCGCCGCGGCTGGCGATCACCTCGTCGCGGATCGCGTCCAGCTCGCGGCCGAGCTCCTCGATCTGCTCGGCGGTCAGGTGGGCGGTGGGGTCGATGGCGGTCAAGGTGCTCCTACCGTTCGATGTCGCAGGGGCCCGCCGCGGCGGACACGCAGGTCTGGATGAGGACGCCCGGCTCGGCCTCGGTGATCTCGCCGGTGCGCAGGTCGCGGACGGCGCCCGCCTTGAGCGGCGTGACGCAGCCGAAGCAGATGCCCATGCGGCACCCGGAGGGCATGAGCACGCCGGCCTCCTCGCCGATGTCCAGCAACGGCGTGGCGCCGTCCGCGTCGACGGTCTTGCCGGTGGTGCTGAACGTGACCTCGCCGCCGGCGCCGGCGACGACGATGCCGGGGCGGAAGCGTTCGGTGTGCAGGCGCTCTCGTACGCCGTGCCCACTCCAGTGCTCCTCGGCGGCGTCGAGCAGGCCCGCGGGCCCGCAAGCCCAGGTCTCGCGCTCGGCCCAGTCGGGCACGAGTTCGTCGAGACGGGCGATGTCGAGCATGCCGTCCGTGGCGGTGTGCACCTCGGTGAGCCGCAGCTTCCTGTCCGCGACCAGGCCGTGCAGTTCGTTGCGGAAGATCACGTCGTGCGGCTGTGGCGCGCAGTGGACCATGACGACGTCGTCGAGCTCGGTGTCGCGCAGCATGCCCATCACGGGCGTGATGCCGCTGCCGGCCGTCAGGTAGAGCACCTTGGCGGGCTCGGGCCGCGGCAGCACGAAGTCACCGGTCGCCTGGTCGAGCTGGATCAGCGTGCCCGGTCTCGCCCCGCGGACCAGGTGGTTGCTGACCTTGCCGTCCGGGATCGCCTTCACGGTGATCGTGAAGCGGCCGTCCTGACGGTTCGTCGGCGAGGTGATGGAGTAGGCACGCCACAGGCGTACCCCGTCGACGTCGACCCCGATCCGCACGTACTGACCGGCCGTGTGGCCGCGCCAGCCCCGTCCCGGCCTGATCACGATAGTCGCGGCGTCACCCGTCTCGGGGTGCACGGCCTCGATGCGCCCACGCAGGTCGGCGCCCGCACGCAGCGGGCTGACCAGGTCGAGGTAGTCCGACGGCAGCAGCGGCGTCGTGACCATCTCCAGCAGTTTCCACGCCCTGCTGCGCAGGGCCGTACTCGTCATGACTCCAGCTTGATGTGCCTCAAGGCGTAAAGTCCTGACCACAGGACGTAAATCTGATCGACTGAATTGTTCACAGGGAACAAAAACGTGAGCCATGCAATCCGGAGGGCCAGTGAACTGGCCCTGGACGAGGCGACGGTCACCGCACTTCGGGCCGCGCTGAGGACCACCGCCGACGAGGTCGTCCAGGCGATCATCGACGAGGTCCCTCCCTACGCCAACGCCCTTTCGGGCCGCATGGGCGCCACCATCCGCCGAGCCGTCCGCACCGCCCTGGGTCACTACCTGGACCTCGCGAGCGGGAACGCCACGGGCGGCGACGGCGGTGACGCGGCCTACGAGCTGGGCCGCGGCGAGGTGCGCGACGGCCGTTCGATGGACGCCCTGCTCAGCGCCTACCGCGTCGGTGCCCGCGTGGCCTGGCGATGCCTGGCAGCGGGTGCCGTGTCCGCAGGTCTGCCCGCCGCCGAGGTCGCCAAGTTCGCCGAGCTGACCTTCGCCTACATCGACGAGCTCTCCGCCGCGAGCGCCGCGGGCCACGCCGACGAACTGGCCGCCCGGGGCAGGGCCCAGGAGCGCCATCTGGAACACCTGGCCCGCGACCTCCTCGCCGGCGCGAGCCCGGACGTGCTGCTGGCCTCTGTTCAACGGGCCGGGTGGCAGCCTCCGGTTTCGCTGACCGCGGTCCTGCTGCCCGCCGCCCAGGCCCGGCCCGCCTACCGCGCGCTCGACCCGAGCACCCTCGTCCTCGACGATCTGCCGGACGCCACCGGTGTGCTGCTCGTCCCCGATGCCGACCGACCACATCTCCTGCGGCAGCTGACCGACCGCACCGCCGTGGTCGGCCCGGCCCGGCCATGGACTCGTGCGTCCGCCTCGTACGCACGGGCCGTACGCGCGCGCTCCCTCTCCTCCGACATCCGCGACACCGAGGACCACCTGCCCGAGCTGGTGCTGAGCGCCGACGTGGACGCGTTCGCAGACCTGCGTGCCCGAGCCCTCGCACCGTTGCGGGCCTTGCCCGTCACGACCGCACGGCGACTGGAGGAGACGTTGCGGGCGTGGCTGCTGCACCAGGGCAGGCGGGACGAGGTGGCGGCGGCGTTGTTCGTCCATCCCCAGACGGTCCGGTACCGGATGTCGCAGCTGCGGGAGGTGTTTCCGGATCTCGCATCGCCACAGCGGGTCCTTGAACTGACGCTGGCGGTCGGTCTTCGGGTCAGCTGACGAGTACTGCCTCGTTCTCGGTGCCGTCAGCCGGCTCTTGCAGCCTCGAGAAGAGCGGTAGGAGCCGGCTGAGACCGGGGGTTGGTGTGAAGGCCGGGCAAGGCCTCGGGAAGCCCGTCGCGGGGGCGCTGCCTCTGAGAAGCGCGGTGGCGGATACGGCTCGACCGGATCCGGTGGACGAGGCGCACCGGCCCGCTCGTCGACGCGCTCATCGAGCGTCCGGCCGGCAACCTGGGCCGCTATGCCCTGGAAAACGGCTTTCACGTCGTCGTGGAGGGCGCTGTTCCGGCACGAGCCGCCCCATGGGCGCGCGGCGGGACGCAGCCGGGTGACCGGCGGGGCGGCCCGGCCGGTCACCAGGGGCCGGGGGCCGGGTCGCTCGCGCAGGGGACCACCGTGGTTCTGCGACGGCCCCGTGCCTCCCTTCCGAGAGGCCAACCGGACGGCGGGCCGGGCCGGCCTGGCACACCGTACGGGGGATGATGGGGGTGGAATGACGGAACGTGAGGTCAGGAGCTTCCATGGCGAAGCGGGTTCACCGCCCCCGTGAGGACGCGGAGTTCGATTTCATCCTCGGGATGAGCGGAGTTCCGGTCCTCGCCTACTTCACCGGGACATGGCCCAAGGCGATCGAGCCCTGCCGGGTGATGGACCTCGTCGTGGAGGGCATCGCCGACGACTACGCGGGCCGCCTGACGGTCGTCCGTGCCGACATCACGCGTTGTCCGGCCGCAACCGAGCGATACGGGATCACCGGAGCCCCGTCCTACGTCCTGCTGAAGGAGGGAGAGGCGGTGGCGCACGGCACGGGGTCCATGACCATCGCCGAGGTACGGAAGTTCCTGGACGGCCACCTCTGAGCGGCCGCTGCGGCACGTGGCCGCGACGCCCGTCACGTCTCGTCCATGGAAGCTGCGCGGCCTGAGACACCTTGGGGCTGAGACACTCCCGCAGGTCGCACAACGCCGTCCAGCCCGGAGTCCGACGGCAGCCGCGCAAGGGCAGCCGCCCGGCTCTAGGGAAACGATGCCGTCATGCCCGTTCCCTGCCGGGAGCGCAGCAGCACCCGCCCGTCCGCGTGTACGGCAAGCTGGCCGCGGTAGCCGTCCCCTTCAGCCTCAAAAGCTCAGTCCAAGACGCCGAGAGCCGTGTCCGGCCGGCAGTGAAGGCACGCAGGAACCTGCCGGCCCATCAGATCCCCCCCGACCCCTGCCCGAACCAACGAGGACCGGTCGGAAGGCCGCATGATCCGCCGGACAGGAGGTGAACACGCGAGCCCACCAGCACCGAGGGCCTGGCACAGGAGGTCCTGGCCGATCCGAAGTGGGCGGACAAGCTCACCGGCGCGGACCGCAGGGCGTTGTCAGCCCTGTTCTGGACCCACGTCAATCCTTGTCCGGATGTTTTCCGCGCGCGGGACCGGCTCACCTTCAAGTGCACTCCGATCGGGACCGGCTCCGACGCCTGCCGCCTCCAGGTCGCCGAGGCCGAGCACCGGGACCGCGGGACGGGAGCCGACCAGGCCGCTCCCCCCGGTGCAGTTCGATCGTGACGCCCGCGGTCATCGACCCGACCGGCCCCCGCCGTCGCGCTGATCCTCGAGGCGGACAGTCAGATCGGGCCAGTGCTCGGACCACCGCGCCAGGTCACCCGCGCTCAGGGACCACCGTGAACGCAGGACCTTGTCCGGAAGGAAGCGGACCCAGGTCCCCGTGGTCCCGTCGGCCTCGACGGGCTCCAGACCGGTCACCGGGACGCCGTGCTCATAGCGCTGGCTCCAGGACCCGTTGAGGCGGCGGTTGGTATGAATCAGCCACTCGCTCAGCACCGCGACGACGGACATGCCGCGACGCGGATGTCCGTCCGGAAGCCGTTCCACCTCCGGGAGATCGAAGAACCGGAGGTCCTTCGTGGCCATGACCGGCTTCTTCACCACCCGGCCCTGCTCGTCGACCCGAGTATCGGTGCCCCGTCCGTCATCCTTCACCGACACGGAGCCGTCGGTATGCAGTGTGACCACGCACCGTCCGCCGCCCCGGCTCGCTGCCTCGTCAGCGGCATAAGCAACGATCTCGAGAACAAGGTGACCCGGCCCGCCCGGAGCGAACCGTGCTGGTTCCCGGCGGATCCGAGCGAGATGGTCTGTGTCCACGGTGGCGGCCCAGTCGTGCGTGGTGTTGACCCAGGAGGTCCTTGATCCATCCATCCGGCAAGTATGCGCCGGGGGTCTCGTTCAGACTGCCGAGATCAACCGCTCAGCAGTGGTCGTCAGGGCCGGGCTCAGCACTCTCTCCGAGATCGGCAAGGAGGCTTCGGATCCGATCGGCGATGACGCTGTGCCGTTCGACCTCGCGGAGCCGGCCGCGCTCGACGGCGTCTTGGACGAGCCGCTGTTCACGGGCGGGCCGGGACCGCAGGCGCGGTGCATACTCGCTCGTGGTCTCGTGGTGAGGAACTTCGAGCAGCGGAGGTGGAGGTCGCACTCGCAGGGCCCTTCGGCGGGTGCCCGCAGGCAGTGGCCGAGTTCGAGTTCGGTCTTGAAAAGTTGGTCTTGAGCCAGTTCAGGGTGTCCTGCGGGAGCGGCTCGCCGCCGTCCGGCATCACCGGTTGTCCTTCGTCGGGATGCACTACCGCAGACGGCCGACGCCCTCGGTACGGCGGCGCGGGGGACGGCGGGGCCCCACGCAAGCCGCTGGGCTCACCGAGGCCCGCGGCTGGTCGCGCTCTCATGGAACGGCCCCTGGAAAACGTCCCCGCAACTTCACCACGAACCCGCGGATCAACTCCTCGACACCGGGGGCATCGACCCCTCGGAGACACGCCCGACAGCCTTCGGTTCCGCGAACTGACGGAGGCAGGGGGTCAGCGGGTGGGTGGGACGAACTCGGGCTGGTCGAGCAGGCGCAGCCAGCTTCCGTCGGGCTGGCGCCGGACGACCTGCGCCCGGGCACCGGCCCCGTCCTTCGGCGGGGTCGAGGTGAGGGCGATGTCACCGCTGATCAGCGTCGGCAGCGGTTGTTCCGGCTCGAAACGGGGGCGGTTGGCCAGCACCTTCTCCCACAGCGCACGAATCGCCTCCCGGCCCACCGTCCGGTCGCCGGGCGGGTAGGCCATCACCGCATCCTCTTCGTAAAGTGCGGCGACCCCGGCCGCGTCACCGGCGTTGGAGCGTTCGACGAACAAGCGGGTGATGTCCTCGGGCCGCATGGCCTTCTCGTACTCCGGCATGAGTTCCTCCCGACGTCGGGCTTCGGCGCTTCCCAGCGTGGTCGCCCACTGACCAGAAGTCCAACAGATGAATCTTCTGGAAACTAGAATCTGCAGTCATGGAGCTGAGGCAGCTGGAGTACTTCGTCGCGGTCGCCGAGGAGCGGAACTTCACCCGGGCGGCCGAGCGGGTGCACATCAGCCAGTCCGGCGTCAGCGCCCAGATCCGCCGGCTGGAACAGGAACTCGGTGCCGAGCTGTTCGACCGGTCGGCCCGCACCGTCACCCTCACCGTCGCGGGAAGGGCCGCACTCGGACACGCCCGCGCCGCCCTCGCCGCCGCTGGGGCGCTCGGCCAGGCGGTGGGCGAGGTGACCGACCTGATCCGGGGGCGGCTCACCGTCGGGATGGTCATCGGCTGCACCCTCACCCCGCTGTTCGGCGCCCTCGCCGCGTTCCACCAGGCACATCCCGGTGTGGAGATCTCGCTGCTGGAGGACAGCTCCGACCGGCTCGTCGAGGGGGTGCGCACCGGCGCCGTCGACCTGGCACTCATCGGGGCAGCAACCGCCACCCCTGACGGGCTGGACGCGCTGACCATCATCAGCGAGCGGCTCGTCGCGGCGGTCCCGGCCGGGCACCCCCTGGCGAAACAGCGGCGGGTCACCCTGCACGACCTGGTCGCCCACCCGATCGTGTGCATGCCGCCCGGCACCGGCCTGCGCACGGTGTTCGACCAGGCTTGCGCCGCACAGAACCTCCGGCCCTCGATCACTCTGCAAGCCAGCGCCGCGGATGCCATTGCCGACCTCGCCGCCCGCGGGCTCGCCGTCGCCGTCCTCAGCGACTCCATGGCCGCGCACTACCGCGACCGGCTCACCGCCCGCACCATCGATGACGTCGATACACCCGCATTGCTCGCCCTGGTCTGGAAGAGCACGCACAGCCCGGGGATGCGTGAGCTGCTCGTGCACAGCCGGCAAGCATTCACCGAGCCCGACCCCACGACTTCCCCGCGAACCCACGGGGCCCTCCCCTGACATCGGGGCGACAGACCCGTGAGTTCCCGCCGAAGTTCCTTCAGCTCTCGCGAACTCGCGGGCTTCGCCAGGTGTGAGCAGTCGCGGTACAGGAAGTGCCGCTGAGATTGGTCTTGGTGAGGTCGGGCTACTCCGCCGTTCACCGTGCTCACCGGCATCGCCGCGCTGTCCGGGGACCGTCGGCGGGTGCGGCGCGTGCTGCTGCCCGTGGCCGGGCTGCTGCTCGCCACGGGCAGGCACGCGCTGTGGAACCGCTCGACGGCCTTCGACCCATACGGCTTCCTCGCGGTCCACGCGGTCTTCATGGTGCCTGCGTTCGGGCTGCTGGCCTGGCTGGTCGTCTGGACCCGGCAGCGGGAGCCGAGGACCGTGCGCGAGGAGCCGCCCACGTACGCCGCCGGCTGGCTCAACTCCCGCCGAACCGCTCGCCCTCGGCTCCGTGCGGGCCCGCCGGTCGGCCCGGGACCACGCCCGGCGCCACTTCGGAAAGCCCGCGGCGCGGACGGTCGCCGAGTACGAGGCGTATGCCACCTCGACGGCGTTCCCGCGGCACCGGGGGCGCCGGGGACGGCCCGGCGCCGACTTCGCCGTACGGGAGCGGGAGCTGTTGCACTAACTGTGGCGCAGGCGGGAGGTGACGCAGCCCTCGCTGACCAAGCGGTCAGGATGACGCTGCCGATGGCCGCGCCGCCCTGGCCGAGGTACGGGACGCCCCGTGCAACCCCCGGGGTACGGGCCGTACGGGCCGACGGCACCGTACCCCTCGTGCAACCCGTACCGGACACAGCCGTAGGAGGCCCGGGGTCGGGTGGGTGCCCGGTTTACGCCGACGCCTGCGTCAGCCTGCCGATCTCCTCCTCCGTCAGCCGCAGCTCCGCGACCCTCAGCAGTGCCGGGAGCTGCTGCACCGTCCGCGCCGAGGCGTTCGGGGCGGCCACCGTCGGCTGGGCCGCGAGCCAGGCCAGGGCCACCGTGGCGACCTCGGCGTCGTGGGCCTGGGCGACCTCGTCGAGGGCGGCGAGGACCTTCCTGCCGCGCTCGGTGTCCGCGTGCTTGGCGGCGCCCTGCGCCCGCGCGCTGTCCACCGTCGTGCCGGGACGGTACTTGCCGGTCAGGAAGCCGGAGGCGAGCGCGTAGTACGGGATGGCGGCCAGACCGGCCCGCTCGGCCAGGTTCTGCAGCTCGCCTTCGTAGGTGTCGCGGGAGACCAGGTTGTAGTGCGGCTGGAGGGCGACGTAGCGGGCCAGGCCCTCGCGCTCGGAGAAGTCCAGGGACGCCCTGAGGCGCTCGGCGGAGATGTTCGAGGCGGCGATGTGCCGTACCTTGCCCGCCCTCACCAGCTCGTCGAGCGCGCCGATGATCTCCTCGACGGGCACCTCCGGCTTGTCGGAGTGCGTGTAGTACAGGTCGATGTAGTCCGTGCCCAGGCGCTTGAGGGAGGCGTCGGCCGCGGCCTTGATGTTGGTGGCGCTCAGTCCCGGGAAGTCGGGGTGCTGGCCGACCTTGGTGGCGATGACGACGTCGGAGCGGTTGCCGCGTGCCTTCACCCACTTGCCGATGATCGTCTCGGACTCGCCGCCCTGGTTCCCTTCGACCCACGCCGAGTAGGAGTCGGCGGTGTCGACGAAGTTTCCTCCGGCGGCGGTGTAGGCGTCCAGGACGGCGAAGGACTGCTCCTGGTCGGCGGTCCAGCCGAAGACATTGCCGCCGAGGGTGAGCGGGAAGACTTCGAGATCGGACGAGCCCAGTTTGCGCAGAGAAGTCATGTTCAACATCAACAACCGGGCCGGACGGTTCATTCCGCGTCCGGCCGCAAAGGTTGCGCTGTGCGGCGGCGTGCCGGTCTCCGTGGTCTTCGCGGCGGCGCCGGTAGTGGGCCATGGCGCCGGGCGAGCCGCGGAGGGCGGAGAAGGGCCACAGGTAGCCGGCGTGGTGGAGCCGGTCGTTCTTGATCCACCGGCGGGTGATGCCGGACTTCTTGTCGGAAGCCCTGGTGATGGGTGAGGAGCCGGCGTATGCCTTCAGGCCGCGGGCGTCGGCGAAGGGGGCGCGGTCGTCTCCGATCTCTGCGAGCACCCGGGGGCCGAGCTGGGCGCCGGGGCCGGGGAAGCGGAGGAGGGTGTCGGCGTCCGGGTGCTGGGGGAATGCATCGTCGACCGCCTCCGCGAGGTCGTCGGCAGCGGTGCGGGCGGCTTCCGGCCGGACCAGCAGAGCCGGCGTCTGCTTGCCGAGCGCGTCCTCCACCGGCGGAGGCTGGTGGGCCCACTCAGCACGGCACACCTCGCGGAGCCGCTCGGCCTCGGCTTCGATGCCGCGCTTGCGGCCGGCCCGCTTCAGCGCGGCCTGAATCCGGGTGCGGGTCAGCCGGGCGGCCCTGGCTGCCGAAACGGGGCGGCCACCCGTCCGGCCTCGGCGGCAGCTGATCGACGGCATACGGTCTCGTGTCCGGACCGGAGTTCCGTGGCGGGACGTCCCCGTCGAATACGGGCCGTGGAACCGGGTCCACGACCTGTTCCGCCGATGGCAGCGGAACGGCACCTGTTACCGGGTGCTCCCCCAGCTCCAGTCCCCGGCCGACGCGAAAGGCGCGATCACAGGGGACCTGAGCGTCGACTCCACGCTATGCCGGGCCCATCAGCACGAGGCCGGGGCCGTAAGCAGGGTGACTCACAGAAGGAAGCACCGGGCGGCATCTTCACCGAACCTGGTGATCACGGGCTGGGACGCTCGCACGGCGGGTTCACGACCGAACTGCACCTGGCCGTCGAGCAGGGCCGAAAGCCCATGTCGATCGTGGTGACCGCTGGGCGGCGCGGGGACTCGCCGCAGTTCGAACCCGTCCTGGAGAAGATCCGCGTGCCCCGCGTCGGGCCGGGGCGGCCACGTGTCCGTCCCCGTCGGGTCCGCGCTGACAAGGCATACGCCTTCCGCAGGAATCGCGCTCACCTGTGCCGCCGCGGGATCCGCCGCACCATTCCCGGCAAAGCCGACCAGGCGCGCAACCGCCTCAAGAGGCACCGCGCCGTCACCACGCGATACGACAAGCCGGCGGTCCGCCACGAGGCGCCCGTCCTCGTCGCTGCCCTCAACGAGTGGCTGTGATCAGCACCTTCACAGACGTCCTATGCGACCCTGACCACGTACTTGCCCTGGACGCCGCCCGCCTCCAGCGCCCGGTGTGCCGCTGCGGTCTCCTCCAGGGGGAAGACCGTGTCCACCGCGGGACTCAGCTTGCCCTCGGCCACATGGCGGGCGAGGTCGTCGAAGTCCGCCCGCGTGGGGTTGCCGCTGAAGAAGCGCACCCGGCCGTGTCCGTGGACCGTGCTGGCCGCGAGGTAGCCGAGCGACGCGGCGGGCCGTTTCAGGTCGAAGGCGATGGTGACCATGCGCCCTCCGGGATTCAGTAGGCGCCGGAAGGCCCGCAGGTCGCTCCCCACGGTGTCCAGGACCACGTCGAAGCGGCCCAGTTCCGCCGGCCGCACGGTCCGGTGGTCGACGGCCTGGTGTGCGCCGAGCCCGCGGACGAAGTCGAGGTTGGCTGCGCGGGCCAGGGCCGTGACCTCTGCGCCGTACGCCCGTCCGAGCTGGACGGCGGCGTTGCCGACACCGCCCGCCGCGCCCCGGACGAGGAGTCGTTCGCCGGGGCGCAGCCCGGCTTTGTCCCGCAGTGCGGTGATGGCCGTGGTGGCCACCGGCAGCGCGGCGGCGTCCACCGGGTCAAGGCCGCCGGGGAGTTGGCCGACCCGCTCGGCGGGCACGGTCACGTACTCGGCGGCGCTGCCGAACCCGGAAGTGCGGCCCAAGACCCCCCATACGCGGTCACCGGCCGTGAACCGTGTGACTCCGGCCCCCGGTGCGGCTACCTCGCCGGTGAAGTCCAAGCCGACGCGCTTGGGGAATCTCCGGCCGGTCAGGAGGCGGAGACGGCCGGTACGGGCTGCCAGTTCGCCGCCGTTGACGCTGAACGCGCACACCTTCACGAGGACCTCGCCGGGGGCCGGCTCGGGGCGTGGCACGCGGCCCGTGTAGAGCACATCGGGGCCGCCGTAGCGGTCGTAGAGCACTGCCTTCATCATGCGGTCGTCCATCGTTCCGCCTTTGCCGCCGGGGGCCGTACAGGGGTCTGGCATCGACCGTAAGCTCTTAAGTGGACGCGATCGTCCGCTTGGACCGGAAGAGAGAGACAGTGGTGGCGGAATCCTCTCGGATCACGGCCCGGAACAGGGTGCGGGCGGACGCCCGGCGCAATCGGGAGCGCGTCCTCGTCGCCGCTCGTGCGGTCTTCGCGGAGCACGGGATCGACGCCCCGATGGCGACCGTGGCCCGGCGGGCCGGGGTCGGCGTGGCGACGCTGTACCGGCATTTCCCGACCCGCGACGCCCTGGTGAGAGGCGCGTTCGCACAGCAGATGGAGACCTGCGCGCGGGCGCTCACCGAGGCTCTGGCCGTCCCTGACCCGTGGCAAGGTTTCCAGCAGCTGGTCGAGACGGTCTGCGCGCTGCAACGGGAGGAACGCGGGTTCCCGGCCGCGTTCGTCGCGGCCTTCCCGGAAAGCATGTCGGAAGAGGCGCAGTCCCGGCAACGGGTCGAGCGGGACTTCACGACCCTGGTACGCAGGGCCCAGGCGTCGGGCGCGCTGCGGGCCGATTTTCACCCTTCCGACCTCGTCGTGGTCCTGTTGGCACACTGCGGTCTGGTGGCCGCCCTACCGGACGATGGTGCAGCGTCCCGGCGCCTGGTGGCCTATCTGCTCCAGTCGTTCCGCACCGACCCGGCCAACAAACCGCTGCCTCCGCCGACTGCGCTGACACTGCGCAGCCTCCCGATCGCAACGGACAGTTCCCGGGGGCAGCGGTCCCCCAGAACCTGACATGAAACGGTACCTGCCGCAGGACACGTCCGGTCCGACAGCTCCACTTCCGCAGGAGGCCCAGTGCAGCGTCAGGCAACGTCTGCCTCGTCTGTCAGACTGCCTGGGTGATCGTCAGACTCGCGCGAGAACAGGACTTCCCCGGTTTTCTCGGCTTGGCCGCCCAGGTCGAGCACTGGTTCGGCCCGATGGTCGAGGACCCTGGTTTCCACAGCGCCGTGGACAGGCACATTCGCCGCTCCGCGGCGCTCGTCGCCGTCTCCTCGGGCTCGGGTCTCCTCGGCGGCCTGCTCTTCGGCGCGAAGCCCCCGATTCACCACGTCCATTGGCTCGTCGTCTCGGAGAGGGCACGCGGGAAGGGCGTCGGTGGGGCGCTGATGGCCGACGCAACACGCAGGTTCGTGCCTGGCCCAGGCAGCATCGAGGTGGTCACCTTCGGAGCCGACCACCCGGGCGCTGTTGCCAGCGGTGCACGCGCCTTCTACGAACGTCTCGGTTTCACCCCGGCTGAAGCCACTGCTCCGGGCCCGGAAGGCGGTTCACGGCAGATCTATCGCCGGGCGGTCACCTGATTCGGGCGACATTCGCCCTGGCGACGACCTCGCGCAGGCGTTCGTCGGCGGCGTGCTGGTTCCGCCAGATGATGCGGCGGCGGATCACGCCGGCCTGCTCGGTGTGGCCGGCGTGGTCCGTCCTGCCAGCGTCCGGTGTTGCGCGAGCCCGGCACTCCGGTGTGGGCCGGCTCGCCGACCGGGGCGACCGCGGGGGCACGGCGCAGGACGGCGTCCACGTCCCTCCCGGTGAAGACGCCGCCCCTGTACTCGAGCTTCTTGCGGGGCACCTGTTCCAGCCCGTGCGGCACCACCTCGGTGCGCGGCCGGCCGTGGTGGTCCACGAAGGCGACCACGCAGTCGGTGCCCCCGCTCGATGCGGTGACGCGCCTCCGGCAGCATCGCGTACGTCTTGCCGATGCCGGATGCCGCGCCGAGGTGGATCCGGAGTGTGCCGCGGGCCATCTCGTTCCTCGGTCGGGCTTCGAAACGGTGGCCCATGCCGGGCTCGGTGATCAGATGGCGGGGGCGGGAGGGATCCTTCTCCAGTGTGCGGCGCAACTGGGCCGTGCAGACACGCAGGTAGGTGGTCCTGTCGCTCTGCCGGGCGCCCCAGACCTCGGGGAGAAGCCGCTTCCGGCTGATCAGCCGGCCCGGGTCGGCCACCAGGATCTCCAGCAGGTGCCACTCCGTCGGGGTCAGCCGCACGTCCCGCCCGTCCCGGACGACCTTCTTGCCCACGAGGTCGGCGGTGAAGTCGAGAGAATGGACGGTTGGCCTGTCAGCAGCGGAACCGGGCAGCAGCACCGCATGAAGCCTCAACCGCGTTTCGCGTTGGCCGCGACCACTCTTGACGCGCCGGACCCCCACAGGCTGGCGCAGTTCTACCGGGACCTGCTCGGATGGCCGGTGCGGAAGGAGGAACCGGACTGGGTCGAGATCGCAGCGCCCGACGGCAGTGCCGGTCTGTCGTTCCAGACGGAGCCGCTCTTCACCCGTCCGCAGTGGCCTTCCACCCGGTCAGGGCAGCAGATGATGATGCATCTGGACATCGAGGTGAGTGATCTGTCAGCAGCCGTCGAGCAGGCTCGTGCGCTGGGGGCAACCGTGGCGGACTTCCAACCTCAGGCCGATGTGCGCGTCCTGTGCGACCCGGCGGGCCACCCGTTCTGCCTCTTTGCGCGCACCGGTCCGAGCGCCTGACAGCCTGGTTCAGGTGGTGAGTCTCCGATGGCTGATGAGGGCTGGGGCGATGCCGGGGAAGTGGTCGGCCTTGCGCTCGTAGCGGCGGTGCAGCCGACGGCAGCCGGTCAGCCGGGAGACCGTCCTTTCGACGACCCAGCGGTGGCGGCCGAGTCGCTGTGAGGACTCGATGCCCTTGCGGGCGATGCGGTGGGGGATGCCTCTCTTGTACAGCGATCGGCGCAGGTGGTCGTAGTCGTAGCCCTTGTCGGCATGGAGCTTGGCCGGGCGCCGGCGGCGCGGACCGCGCCGGGAGCGGATGGGCGGGATCCCGCGTACCAGCGGCTTCAGACCGAGGCTGTCGTGCATGTTCGCGCCGGAGCGGACGTGCGACCTCTGTCGGCGGTACCACCCGCCGGAACAGCACCCACCACTCATGGGGCACTAGCCGCTCCAGCAGATCAGTCATGTACGGCTCAATGAACGATCACGCCATAGGGAACGGCGTCTTAGCCGGCCGCAGCAGCACCGGACGCAGCCTGCTGTACCCGCGCACCGACACCGGGCGGAGTACCTTGAGTTCGTAGGCCGCCATGCCCGCCAGTTCGTCGGCGAACGCCGTGTTGGCCAGCACGGTGCCGGGACGGGCCACCGCGGTGAGCCGGGCCGCGATGTTCACCACCGCCCCGTAGACGTCGCCGAAGCGGTTGAGGACCGCACCATGGGCCAGCCCGGTCCGCACGTGCGGCAGCATCTGTTCCGCCTCGGCACGGGCGGTGAGTTCCAGGGCGATGTCAGCGGCCGCGGATGCCGACTCACTCATGAAGAGCACCTCGTCGCCGATGGTCTTCACCACCCGGCCCCGGCCGTCGGCGATCACATCGCCGGTCAGGCTCTCGAACCGGTCGAGCACCCGGATGAGTTCGGTGCTGTCCAGTCCACGGGTCATCCGGGTGTAGCCGACCATGTCGGTGAACCCCACCGCCAGGTCGCGGAGGTCGGCACCCTCGCCGGGCGGTAC
>NZ_LIRG01000214.1 GCF_001419695.1 Streptomyces prasinopilosus | reverse complement strand
GGGGCGAGCAGCGCGGCGCAGGCCTCCCGCACCGCCGTGCTCCGGTCCGGGTTGGCCAGCGCGAGGATGCCGCCCGTCCGGGCGCCGGCGTGCTTGGAGAGGCTGAAGACGGAGGCGTCGCCCCAGGCCCCGACCGGCCGCCCGCCGACCTCGCTGCCGATGGCGTGCGCCCCGTCCTCGAACAGCGGGATGCCCAGCGCGTCGCAGCGGGCCCGCAGTCCGGGCGCCGGGTCCGGGTTGCCGTACAGGTTCGTGGTCAGTACGGCGGACAGCGATCCCCAGGTCTCGTCCGGCACCGCGTCGGCGTCGATGGACGCGTCGAACGGGTGGAGCGGCGCCTGCACCGGGCGCAGGCCCGCCGCGAGCACCACGAAGAGGACCACGTCGTCGTTGACCGGCGACATCAGCACCCTGCCGCCCGGCGGGCACCAGTGGCGCAGCGCCACGAACAGCCCGAACCTGCACGACGGCACGTACACGCATTCCCGGCCGAGCCGGTCGCGCACGGCGTCCTCCAGCCTCTTCGGCCGCACGCCGGAACGCGCCGGTCCCGGACCGGCCTCCCCAATGGCCATCCGTCCCCCCGGTGTGCCGTCGGAACGCCCCCTCCCCGAGGCCTTCCGGCACCCGCCCAGAGTCGCCCCGTTCGCACCGCTCCGTCAAGATTGCGTACCCGGCCCGTGGACGGCCCCCGGCACGCGGGGGAGGCGGCGCACGCGTCGTCCCGTCCGGGACGCGCACGCCTGCCCCGCCCCGGACCCGTCCCTCCGCCTCTGCCCAAGACCGCCGCGGCACCCGTAACGTGTGGCACGACCACGGACACGTGGAGCACCTGCGCACACGAGAGCGAGGCAGCACCCGATGCCCCCCTTCGATGTCCCCGAGGGCGATCCCTTCGGCCCGCACAACCTGCCGTACGGCGTGTTCTCGCCCCCCGGTTCGTCGGAGCGGAGGGTGGGCGTCCGGCTCGGCGACCGCGTCCTCGGCGCCGGCGCCGCCGCACACGCCCTGGGGTCCCCGTACGCCTCCCTGCTGGCCCGCCCGACCCTCAACCCGCTGCTGGCTGCGGGCCGTACGGCCTGGTCGGACGTCCGGCGCGCCCTCACCGCCTGGGTGACCGTGCCGGCGCACCGGGAGGCCGTCGAGCCGCTGTTCCACCCGTTGTCGTCGGTGACCCTGCACCTGCCCTTCGAGGTCGCGGACTACGTCGACTTCTACGCCTCCGAGCACCACGCCCGCAACGTCGGCCGGATCTTCCGCCCGGACGCCCCCGACTCCCTCACCCCGAACTGGAAGCACCTGCCGATCGGTTACCACGGCCGCTCCGGCACGGTGCTGGTGTCCGGCACCGACGTCGTGCGCCCCTCGGGGCAGCGCAAGGCGCCCACCGATCCCGTCCCGGTCTTCGGCCCGTCGGTGCGGCTGGACATCGAGGCCGAGGTCGGCTTCGTGGTCGGGGCGCCGTCCGAGCTGGGCCGGCCGGTGCCGCTCGGCGGCTTCCGCGACCACGTCTTCGGCCTCTGCCTCCTCAACGACTGGTCCGCACGCGACGTCCAGGCCTGGGAGTACGTTCCCCTCGGCCCGTTCCTCGGCAAGTCCTTCGCCACCTCTGTCTCGGCCTGGATCACCCCGCTGGACGCCCTGGAGGAGGCCCGGGTGGCGCCGCCGGAGCGCACCCACGCGCTGCTGCCGTACCTGGACGACGCGGACGAGGAACCCGGCGGTTACGACCTGCGGATCTCCGTGGCCGTCAACGGGCACGTCGTCTCCGAGCCTCCCTTCTCCACGATGTACTGGACGGCCGCCCAGCAGCTCGCGCACATGACCGTGAACGGCGCCTCCCTGCGCACCGGCGACCTCTACGGGTCCGGCACGGTGAGCGGGCCCGCCGAGGGGCAGCGCGGGTCCCTGCTGGAACTGACCTGGAACGGCCGTGACGCCCTCGAACTCCCCGACGGCAAGCGGACCTTCCTGGAGGACGGCGACGTGGTGACCCTGTCGGCCTGGGCCCCGGGCCCGGACGGGGTCCGCGTCGGCCTCGGCGAGGTCACGGGACGGGTCGTCCCCCGGGCCGACCCCGCGGGCTGACCCGCGGGCTGACCCGCGGGCCGCTCCGGCGAGGCGTCCGCCGCACGCCCGCCCTGCCCCACCCCTGCCCCGCACCGCCCGACGCCACGTCAGTATGACGGCGAAGGGCGGTGCGGGGCAGGGGTGGGGCAGGGCGGGCGTGCGGCGGACGCCTCGCCGGAGCGGCCCGCGGGTCAGCCCGCGGGTCAGCCCGCGGGGTCGGCCCGGGGGACGACCCGTCCCGTGACCGCGCCGAGGCCGACGCGGACCCCGTCCGGGCCCGGCGCCCAGGCCG
>NZ_LIRG01000213.1 GCF_001419695.1 Streptomyces prasinopilosus | reverse complement strand
CGCGTCCGATGGCCGCGCCCACCCGGCTCCCCGAACAGCGCCTCCGTCCGGCGCCGGACCTCCTCCGCCGAGGTCTCACGGTCCCGTGCGCCCCGGAGCCGGTGCCGGGCGCGGCCATCGGACGCGGGTGCGCGCCCCGGACCGCTGGTCGCCGCCGCTGAACGGGAGGAGGAACGCGAACGCGCATGTGATCGAAGTGCCATGCCGGGAGGATCGGGCACATCACCGCATCCGCGATGATCTTGCTCGATTCCCGTGGACTACTGCCCGGTTGTGGACAACTCCCTCACCCGTACGGGCCGACGCAGGGCCGGGTCAGGTCCGCCGCGGCCTCACCGGGCCGAGACCACGACCCCCAGCAGGCCGGGCCCCGTATGGGCCCCGATCACCGCGCCGACCTCGCTGACGTGCAGCTCGGTCAGCCCGGTCAGCCGGGCCTTCAGCCGGTCCGCGAGGGCCGAAGCGCGTTCCGGGGCGGCGAGGTGGTGGACGGCGATGTCGACCTCGGCGGCACCCGCCCGCTCGGCCGCGATCTCCTCCAGGCGGGCGATGGCCTTCGACGCCGTGCGCACCTTCTCCAAGGGCTCGATACGGCCGTCGGCCAACTGGAGCAGCGGTTTCACCGCCAGCGCCGATCCCAGCAGGGCCTGGGCGGCCCCGATCCGGCCGCCCCGGCGCAGATAGTCCAGGGTGTCGA
The DNA here is from genome assembly GCF_001419695.1 of Streptomyces prasinopilosus. Classification (GTDB taxonomy): domain Bacteria; phylum Actinomycetota; class Actinomycetes; order Streptomycetales; family Streptomycetaceae; genus Streptomyces; species Streptomyces prasinopilosus. The sequence continues at coordinate 7,903 of NZ_LIRG01000213.1, read as the reverse complement.
CGTAGAAGTAGGCGGCGGTGCCGGCCGCCCGTTTCTCCGCGGCCGTGACGGCCTCGTCCACGCCGCCCCCCGCCCCCGCGGCCTCCGCCGCGGCGAGCGCGCAGAATCCGAGCGCCATGGCGATCATTCCGGTGTCCACCACCCGCACCGGCACCGGCGCCTCGCGGGCCGCGACGACCGCCGCGTCGTGGGTGCCGGAGAGTTCGGCGGAGAGGTGGAGGGAGACGATGCCCGTGGCGCCGGCCTCGGCGGCCCTGCGGTAGGTCTCGGCGAAGACCTCGGGGCCGGGCCGGGACGTCGTCACCGGCCGCCGCTTCTGGAGCGCCTGGGCGAGGGAGCGGGTGGAGATCTCGGTGCCCTCCTCGAGCGCGCGGTCGCCGAGGACCACGGTCAGGGGGACCGCCGTGATGCCGTGCCGCTCCATCGTCCGGGCCGGAAGGTAGGCCGTGGAATCGGTGACGATGGCGACATGGCGGGACATGAGCTGGAGGGTACCTGGCGCACCGCCCCCTGGGCAGCCCGGCCCGGCGGACCGGGCGGGGCCGTGTCCGGATCAGTGCGCCCGGATCAAGTGGTGCTCTCCGGGCGGGGCTTCTTCTGCCACGGGTAGGCGACACGCGGCGCGGCCGGTGCGATCGCGGGCCGCGCCGGCTCGGCCGCGGACTCCCGTACGGTGTCGGAGCGCGGCGCGCCGGACGGACCGTGTGCTCCGGACCGGGGCGAGGACGCCGGCACGTCCGCGGGGCCGGTCGCGGGCTGCTGGTCGGTGGTCGTCCAGTGCCGCAGGGCACCGGTCTCGAGGTCGATCTGGGTGCTCAGCGAGTCGAGGTCGTCGGCCGCGAAGTGGCGGGCGCGGTCGCGGGCCGCCCAGCGCAGGGAGTCCGCCGACCGCGCGATGCGGTGGGTGCGCTCACGCAGTTCGGGCAGCCGCTTGCCGAGGGTGCCGCGGTCCGGTTCGGACTCCAGGCGCCTCAGCTCGGCGTCCAGCTCGTGCCCGTGCGCGCTGAGCCGCTCGAAGAGACCGAGGGACTCCTTGAGGGACTGGTCCTCGGCCGCTCCGGCCTCCAGCGCGTCCTGGGTGGCGCGCATGGACGTCCGCAGCTTGAGCCTGAGTTGGGCGATCTCACCGGCCGGGCCGGACTGGGCGAAGGACTTGACCTTCAGGGTGTGGTCCTCGACCGTGCGGCGGGCCTGGGTGAGGTGACGGTCCGCACTGCGCTTGGCGGCGCCGACGACCTTCACGGTGGCGTAGACGCCCAGCGTGACGAAGAGCACGAAGAGCAGGGCCAGTACTGCGATCACTGCTTCCACGGGACTCCTCCTCCGGGCCCTGGGGCCACCCTTCGCACACCACGTCGTTCTTCAACGGTAAACGCGACGGGCAGGTCCTGAGTTCCGACAGAACCCCGAACCTGCCCGTAGGGGATGCCCCCGAACCCGCGGCCGGCGGCCGGCGGCCCGTGACAGGCCACCGACCGACGCCGTCCTACGCCGTCACGCCGGAACGATGTTCACCAGCTTGGGCGCCCGCACGATCACCTTGCGGATCCCGGCCCCGTCCAGCGCGGCGACGACCTTCTCATCGGCCAGCGCGGCCTTCTCCAGCTCCTCGTCGGAGATGGCGGGCGGGACCTCCAGGCGGGCCTTCACCTTGCCCTTGATCTGCACCACGCAGGTGACGGTCTCGTCGACGAGGTACGCCGGGTCGGCGACCGGGAAGTCCTGGTGGACGACCGAGTCGGTGTGGCCCAGCGCGCGCCACAGCTCCTCGGCGATGTGCGGGGCCAGCGGCGCCACCATCAGCACCAGGGCCTCGGCGACCGGGCGCGGGACCGGGCCCGACTGCTTGGTCAGGTGGTTGTTCAGCTCGGTGACCTTGGCGATGGCGGTGTTGAAGCGCATGCCCTCCAGGTCCTGGCGCACCCCGTCGATCGCCTTGTGCAGGGCGCGCAGCGTGTCCTCGCCGGGCTCGGTGTCGACGACGGTCGCCTCGCCGGTGCCCTCGTCGACGATGTTGCGCCACAGCCGCTGCAGCAACCGGAACTGGCCGACCACCGCGCGGGTGTCCCACGGCCGGGACACGTCCAGCGGGCCCATCGCCATCTCGTACAGGCGCAGGGTGTCGGCCCCGTACTCGGCGCAGATCTCGTCCGGCGTGACCGCGTTCTTCAGGGACTTGCCCATCTTGCCCAGCAGCCGGGAGACCTGCTCGCCCTGGTAGCGGTAGACGCCGTCGCGCTCCTCCACCTCGGCGGCCGGCACCGCGATGCCGCGGCTGTCGCGGTAGACGTAGGCCTGGATCATGCCCTGGTTGAACAGCTTGTGGAACGGCTCCGCCGACGACACGTGCCCCAGGTCGTACAGCACCTTGGACCAGAAGCGCGCGTACAGCAGGTGCAGCACGGCGTGCTCGGCGCCGCCGACGTACAGGTCGACGCCGCCGTGCGGCATGCCCTCGCGCGGACCCATCCAGTACCGCTCGATCTCCGGGTCGACCAGCTTCCCGGAGTTGTGCGGGTCCAGGTAGCGCAGCTCGTACCAGCAGGAGCCGGCCCAGTTGGGCATGGTGTTGGTCTCGCGGCGGTACGGGCGCGGGCCGCGGCCGTCACCCAGGTCCAGGGTGACGTTGACCCAGTCCTCGTTGCGCGACAGCGGCGTCTCGGGACGGGTGTCGGCGTCGTCCGGGTCGAAGGTGCGCGGGGAGTAGTCGTCGACCTCGGGCAGTTCCAGCGGCAGCATCGACTCGGGCAGGGCGTGGGCGGTGCCGTCCTCGTCGTAGACGATCGGGAAGGGCTCGCCCCAGTAGCGCTGCCGGCTGAACAGCCAGTCGCGCAGCCGGAAGTTGACGGTGCCCTCGCCGATGCCCCGGCGCTCCAGCCACTCGGTGATGCGCGCCTTGGCCTCGACGACGCCCAGGCCGTCCAGGCTGACCTCGTCGTTGGACGAGTTGATGATCTTCGCCTCGTGGGAGGAGAAGGCGTCCTCCCAGGTGGAGGTGTCGGTGCCGCGGCCGTCGGTCGGCTCGACGACGCAGTGGATCGGCAGTTCGAAGGCGCGCGCGAACTCGAAGTCGCGCTGGTCACCCGCGGGGACGGCCATGATCGCGCCGGTGCCGTAGCCCATCAGGACGTAGTCGGCGATGAAGACGGGCACCTGCTCGCCGTTGACCGGGTTGGTCGCGTAGGAGCCGGTGAAGACGCCGGTCTTGTCCTTCGCCTCGGCCTGGCGTTCCACGTCGGACTTGGAGGCGGCCTGCGCGCGGTAGGCGGCGACGGCCTCGGCGGGGGTGGCGTGGCCCCCGGTCCAGACGTCGTGGGTGCCCTCGGGCCAGGCGGCGGGGGTGAACTTCTCGACCAGCGGGTGCTCGGGCGCCAGCACCATGTAGGTCGCGCCGAACAGGGTGTCGGGGCGGGTGGTGAAGACGGTGATGTTCTCGCCGTCGATCGGGAAGTCGACCCGGGCGCCCTCGGAGCGGCCGATCCAGTTGCGCTGCTGCAGCTTGATGGCCTCGGGCCAGTCCAGGGCGTCCAGGTCCGACAGCAGCCGGTCGGCGTAGGCGGTGATGCGCATGTTCCACTGGCGCAGCTTGGCCTTGAAGACGGGGAAGTTGCCGCGCTCGGAGCGGCCCTCGGCGGTGACCTCCTCGTTGGCCAGCACGGTGCCCAGCCCGGGGCACCAGTTGACCGGCGCGTCGGAGGCGTAGGCCAGTCGGAAGCCGCCCAGGACGTCGGCGCGCTCGGCCTCGCTCAGCTCGCCCCACGCCCGCGTGTGGCCCGGTACGGGGCGCTCACCGGACTCGAAGCGGGCGATCAGCTCGGTGATGGGGCGGGCCCGGCCGGCCTCGTCGTCGTACCAGGAGTTGAAGATCTGCAGGAAGATCCACTGGGTCCACTTGTAGTAGTCCGGGTCGATCGTGGCGAACGAGCGGCGCCGGTCGTGGCCCAGGCCCAGCCGGCGCAGCTGGGCCTTCATGTTCTCCATGTTGGCCTCGGTGGACACCCGCGGGTGGGTGCCGGTCTGGACCGCGTACTGCTCGGCGGGCAGGCCGAAGGCGTCGAAGCCCAGGGTGTGCAGGACGTTGTGGCCGGTCATGCGCTGGAACCGGGCGGAGACGTCGGTGGCGATGTACCCCAGGGGGTGGCCGACGTGCAGTCCCGCACCCGAGGGGTACGGGAACATGTCCATGATGAACTTCTTGGGCCGGGCCACCGTCTCCGGGTCGCCCGCCAGGTCGCCGCTCGGGTTGGGCGCGTCGTACGTGCCCTCGGCGTCCCAGAAGTCCTGCCAGCGTGCCTCGATCTCGGCCGCCAGGGCGGCCGTGTAGCGGTGCGGCGCGGCCACTTCGGGGGTGGCCGCGGGGTTCGTCTCGCTCATGGTCCTCAAAGCTCCATCGATCGTCTGCGCCCACGGCTGCCGCGACATTCGGAAATGAAAAATCCCCTCGCACAGGAGGGGACGCCGCGCCGGTTCCGGCCGGCTGGTTCGACCAGGGCCGGGACTGATCAGCGCGGCTCGCTCAGCAGAAGGCGTACGGCACGCATGGCGTCAGGGTACCGCAGGCCCGGAGCGGACCGCGACGCACTTGTCCGCCCGCGGGAGGCGCTCCCACCCGGCCGCTTTCCTGAACTCCGGTCAAAACTTACTCCGCGTAAGGGCACCTATGGGGCAGGACAACGACCGGATCGTCTTTTGATAACAGCGCAGTAACTCAAATCTGGTACTCCCCGGTGCAACGAGGTTTAGAGTGCGCCCCGGGACCGCTTCTCCCGAACGTTCGGAGTTCCCCCATGAACCCTCGTCCAGACAGCAGCCCGCCGCCCGTCCAGGGCCGGCCGGCTGCCGGTCGGTCGTACCCGCATGCCGTCGTGCTTCCCGTCGTGACGTGGGGAGGTAGGGCGTGAGGCCGGACGACAGCACGGCGGACGACTGGTTCGCCGAGTTCCTCAACTTCGGCGTGGGCGTTCTGTCGCTCGTCTGCCTGAGCTGCTCGGTGATCTGGGGGCTGGTCGCCCAGGACCGGGTCCTGCTCGGTCCGCGCCAGCGCATCCTGGCGCAGGCGGTGCACCGGACGACCGCGGTCGCCTCGATCGCCTTCCTGCTGGTGCACATCGGCATCAAGCTGGCCCTGGAGCACACGACGTGGATCGCCGCGGTGATCCCCTTCGGCCTGCTCCTCACCGACGACGAGGCGGTGACCGGCAGGTCCTTCCTCATCGGCCTGGGAACCCTGGCCGGAATGCTGATGATCTTCGTCGGCATCACCGGTGTCCTGCGCAACCGCTTCGCCTCGCCGGCCCCCGTCGCGGCCCGCTGGCGCGCCATGCACATGCTGGCCTATCCGGCCTGGTGCGCCGCGCTGGTGCACGGGCTCTACGCGGGTCGATCGGCGAAGCCGATCTTCCTGATCCTGTACGGCCTGTCCCTGCTCGGCGTCATGGCGGCCCTCTTCCTGCGCGCCTCCCCCGCGCGGGTCAAGCGCAAGGTCGCCGACCGGGTCACCAGGCTGCTCGGCCTCACCGAGCAGCAGGGCCGCGACAGGCTCGACGAGAGCCGGGCCCGCGCCGCCGAGGCGTCGTTCCCCGGGTACGAGGGCGGCGGGAGACGCGGCTCCCGGTCCCGTTCCGAACGCCCCGGGGCGGCCGCCCGGCCGCGGTACGAGAGCGCCGAACGCCTCGCGCCGCCGGCCCCGGACCCCACGGACGGCTTCGCGGCGGCCTACCGCGCGGTCTCCCTCCCGTCCCAGCCGCAGCAGCCCCCGTACGCCGGCATGGAACTGCCCCTGGACATGCAGCCCACGCAGGTGGTCCCCACCCTCAACGGCCTGACGCTGGGCGGGCAGCCCCTGGGCGGGCAGACCGTCGGAGCGCCGCGCGTGGACGGCCCCTCCAGCACCTCGGGCAACTGGCCCATCCCGTCCCCGCCCCCGGTCGGCGAGGCCCCGCCGTCGGCCTACGATCCGCTCCAGGACACCGGATACAACATCCCCACCTACGACAATTCGGCCGCCTCCGGCTACGGCTCGAGTGATGTGCGCGACACCGGTGAGTCGAACGGCCTCTCCACCGCGTACAACCCGAATGACACGTACAACAGCGGTCCCGCCACTGATCCATCTCCCGGTGCGTCGTACGACTTCGACGCACCGGGATCGGGCGAACCTTGGAACACGCCTTCCGGAGGCTTCAAGTGAACGAGGCTCTGCCCGACGTACCCGAAGTCCGCGTCGTCGGGCTTCCCCAGCTCACGTCGGGCTTCGACCTTGTCGAGCGGCTCGATCTCCCCATGCACCTCAAGGTGCACGGGCCGCTCGAACCCCTGGGCGGCGAACAGCTCGCCCAGCTCGCCGAACGCATCAACCTCAGGGGACGCGGCGGCGCCGGCTTCCCCTTCCACAAGAAGCTGCGCTCGGTCGCCGAGACGGCGATCAAACGCGGCGTCCGGCCGGTCGTCGTCGTCAACGGCAGCGAGGACGAACCGGCCTGCCGCAAGGACACGGTGATGATCAACCGTGCCCCGCACCTCATCCTGGACGGCGCGCTGCTGTGCGCCGAGGCCATGGGGGCCCGCACGCTCGTGGTGGGGGTCACCCGGGAGTCCACCAAGCGCTCCATGGAGGCCGCGCTCGCCGAACGCGGGCTCAACAACGGGCGCCGGTCCGCGCTGCGCGCCCGGGTGCAGCTCAACCCGGTGCGCATGGTCACGGGCGCCGCGGCCTCGCTGATCCGCTCCATCGACGGGGGCCCGGCGGTGCCGCCGGGCCGCAAGGTCAGCGCGTCGAAGAACGGCGTGGGCGGCGCGCCCACCCTGCTCTCCAACGCCGAGACCTTCGCGCAGCTCGCCATCGCCGCCCGCATCGGCCCGGAGCGCTACTGCAACACCGGCCTGTACGACGAGCCGGGCACCGTCATGCTCACGGTCTCCGGGGCGGTCGCCCGCCCCATGGTGATCGAGGTCCCGACGGGCGTGCCGCTGCGGTACGTCCTCCAGCTCGCCGGCGCGCCGCCGATGCCGCAGGGCGTGCTCACCGGCGGGTACCACGGCAAGTGGATCGACGCGGCGACCGTCAACGAGGCGATCGTCTCCCGCAACTCCCTGGACGCGGTGGGCGGCGCGCTCGGCGCGGGCGCGATCCTGCCGATCAGTCAGGACACCTGCCCGCTGGGCGAGTCCCTGATGGTGGCGAAGTGGCTGGCCGAGGAGAGCGCCGGCCAGTGCGGCCCCTGCTACCTGGGCCTGCCGGCCGCCGCGCGCGGTCTGGAGGACATCCTCAACGGCGGCGGCCCCGCCGCCCTGGAGGCGGTCAAGCAGGTCGCCAAGAACGTGAAGCGGCGCGGCGCGTGTTCGCACCCGGACGGCTCCGCGATGTTCCTGGAGTCGACCGTCAAGGCGTTCACCGACGACCTCGCCGCCCATGTGCTGGGCAACGGCTGCGGGCGCCCCGTGGAGGGCGTGCTGCCGCTCTTCGAGGGGGGCAGGGCCCCTACGGGCATCCCGGGCGGGGGCGGGGAGGAGAACGGCCCCAGCCGCCAGAAGATCTTCGTGGACTGGACGCTGTGCCGGGGCCACGGCCTGTGCGCGGACATCCTCCCGGAGGTCTTCCAGCTCGGCGCGGACGGCTTCCCGACCGTCGCCCAGGCCCAGGTGCCGCGCTACGCGGAGGCCAAGGCGATCCGCGCGGTGCGCCGCTGCCCGGCGCTGGCCCTGCGCATCGAGGAGGGGGCGCAGTCCAAGGCGCCCTCCCGCAATCTGCCGGTCCTCTCCCAGGGCCGCGGCCGGCGGGCGCTGGGCCGCTGACCCGGGTCCGGGCGGGCGCCCCTCCGGGGCGGCCCGCCCGGGCACCCGTCCGGCGACGCGCGGTCCGCCCGCACATGGTGCGACAACACGTAGAGGGCGGATCATCCGA